>NZ_NHSG01000226.1:0-49516 GCF_020024005.1 Streptomyces purpurogeneiscleroticus | reverse complement strand
CAAGGGCCTGCTCAAGCGGCGCCCGGCGCGCACCCTCGCCGAGGTCGCGGCCCTGGAGCTCAAGGACCCGCGGGGAAACCCGGTGGTACGGGGGAAGTACGGGGGACGCGCTGTCCTGGTCGGATCGAAGGGGGAACGATCCGCGCCAGGGCAGCGCGTTTTTTCGTGCCCGGACCCCGGCCGGAGACCGCCCCGCGGCGTTGTCAGTGGTCGCCGATAAAGTCTCGGACATGGCACGGATTGCGGTGATCGGCGCCGGCACAGGCGCAATGGCGGCCGCTGCCCGGCTGGCCGTCGCGGGCCACCGGGTGGCGGTGTGGGAGCGCGGCGAGACCTACGGCGGCTCGCTGCGGCGGTTCGAGCGCGCCGGTTTCGGCTTCGACACCGGCCCCGGGCTGCTGCATCTCCCGGCCGTGCAGCGCGATCTGTTCGTCAAGACCGGCCGCGAGCCGCTGGAAAAGCTCGTGGACCTGGTCCAGGTCGACCCGGCGAGCCGCCATGTCTTCCCCGACGGCACCGACGTCGCCCTGCCGAACGCCTCGCGGGCCGGCGTCACCGAGGCGCTGGACCGGGCGCTCGGCGCGGGCGCGGGCGAGCGCTGGAGCGCGCTGCTGGGCCGCGCCCGGGACGCCTGGGACCGAACCCGGCGGCCGCTGCTGGAGGAGCCGCTGTGGCCCGACTGGCAGGTGCTGGGGCGCGAGCCGTATCCGGCCGTGGGCCGCAAGGGCCTGCTCAAGCGGCGCCCGGCGCGCACCCTCGCCGAGGTCGCGGCCCTGGAGCTCAAGGACCCGCGGCTGGTCGCGCTGCTGGAGAGCCACGCGCTGGCGTACGGCTTCGACCCGCGCACCGCCCCCGCGAGCGCCACGGTCCTGCCGTACATGGAGCAGACCTTCGGCTCGTGGTACATCGGCGGCGGGCTGCGCGCGCTGGCCACGGCGCTGTACGAGCGCTGCCTGGCCAGGAAGGTGGAGTTCACCTTCGGGGCCGAGGTGCGGCGGCTGGTCGTCAAGGACGGCCGGGCGGCCGGGCTGGAGCTGGCCGACGGGCGGGTGGCGGACGCCGACCTGGTGGTCGCGGGTGTCGACCCGTGGACGCTGGCCGGGCTGACCGGCGACTCCCCCGGCGCGGCCGGGCAGGTCCGCGGCGCGGACGACGTGCTGCCGCCGGCGACGCCGCCGAGCGGGCGGTTCAGCGTGCTGCTGGCGCTGCGCGGCGCCCGGGAGGCGGGCGCGGCGCACCGTACGGTCGTGCACGCCGCGGACCGTGAGGCGGAGCTGACGGGCGTCTTCGGGGGCGGCGGGCTGCCACAGGCACCCACGGTGACGGTGCTGCGCCCCGACGACCCGGCGCAGCGGCCCGACGAGGACCACGAGGCGCTGACGCTGACGGTGACGGTCCCGGCGCATGCGGAGAGCGGCTCCGGGGGCGTCGACTGGGCTGCGGACGGCGTGGCCGGGGCGTTCGCCGACCGGGTGGTCGCGGCGGCCGCCGCCGCGGTGCCGGACCTGGCGGACCGTGTCCTGTGGCGGGAGATACGGACGCCGGCGGACACCGCCGCCGACACGGGCGCGCGGGGTGGCGCGGTGCCCGGCCCCGCGCTGGCCGGCCTGGACGGACAGGCCCTGCACCCGGCCAACCGTACGCGGATACCGGGCCTCTACACGGCCGGCGGCTGGTCCCATCCGGGCGGCGGCCTGGCCCATGCGGGCATGTCCGGCGCGCTGGTGGCGGGCCTCGTCGTCAACGGCGACGACTGGCGCGGCTCGCAGTAGCGGGACCGGCCGGCGCCTCACGGGACCGGCCCGGGCCGCATCGCCGGACCGGTACGAACGCTCAGTACCGGTACTGCTGCCCGTCGTACCCCTGCTGCGGATAGCCGTAGCCCTGGTGCTCCGGCTGGTACTCGGGGTTGTACGGGGGCTGCTCGGGCGGGAGCTCGCCGCCCGCGCGCTGCTGGGGGACCCAGACGCCGCCGGGCGGAGTCTCCGGGCCCGCGCCGTAGTGCTGGCCGTCGTAGCCCCCGCCGTACTGCTGCGAGGCGTGGCCGTAGGGGTCCTGCTGCCCGCCGTAGGGGTCGGCGGGCGGGTACGGACCGGCCTGTGCGTAGGGGTCGTACGGCGCGCCGTACGGGTCCTGGCCCGCGTACGGATCGGCGTAGCCGGCCTGGCCGGCGCCGTAACCGCCGTAGGGATCGGCGGCATAGCCGTCGTGGGCGGCGGCGGGCTCGTAGTAGCCGCCGTAGGGGTCCTGCGGATGCTGTCCGGGCCGGGCGTCGGTGCTGTATATGCCGTACTGGCCGGTCTCGTCGGGCAGTGGCTGCGGGGCGTAGACCGGCTCGGCCCGGGTGGCGTCCGTGCCGTACGGGTCGGCGTAGCCGTCCGGGCGGGCGTCGTAGGCGTCCGTGTACGAGGCCGCTACGGCGTCGGGCGAGTAGCCGGCGGGACCGGCGTACCCGGCCTGCGTGCCGTAGTCATCGGCGCCGTGGCCGTCACCGGCCTCCTGCGGGCCGTACCGGTCGTCGTCCGGGAACGGGCCGCCCGCCGGGCCGACGGCCGCGCCGGCGGCTTCCGGGGCCTGTTCGGCGGCGGCCTTCCGGCCGCCCGAGCGCCGTCTGCCGCTCACCCGGGGCCGGCCGGCCTCGAGCGCCCAGCCCATCGTGAAGCCGCGCCGGAAGGAGAGGGTGACGTAGGTCTGGCCCACCGCGAAGGCGATCGCGCCGATCGCGATGACGATGATGGACGGCAGGATGACGCCGATGACGACGCCGAGGAAGCCGAAGAAGGCCAGCAGCCGCCAGCGGAGCCGGGCCTTGTACTGCAGCAGGACCTCGCCCAGCAACCAGAGCGCCACGACGCCGAAGGCGAGGTAGAGGATCGTCCAGCCCATGTACGCCCCTGTTTCCGCCGCTGTGGGCCACCGTGGTCAGGTCTGCTGGTGCAGACCCAGATTCTCGTAGATTTCCAGCGTCGCCGTGGAGTGGTTCAGGGTAATGAAGTGCAACCCCGGAATGCCCTCGGCGGTCAATCGTGCACACAGCTCCGTGGCGTACTCGATACCAATGGAGCGTACCGCCGCGGGATCGTCCTTGACGGCCAGGATGCGTTCCGCCAGCTCGGGCGGGAAAGCCGCGTTGCTGAGCTGCGCGAACCGCTCGATCTGCCGGACGTTCGTGACCGGCATGATCTCCGGGATGATCGGCGTTTCGCAACCGGCGGCGGCCACCCTGTCACGAAGGCGCAGATAGTCCTCCGCGTAGAAGAACATCTGGGTGATCGCGAAGTCTGCGCCCGCACGGCACTTGTCCACGAAATGCCGGATGTCGGTGTCCCAGTCGGTGGAGCGCGGGTGCATCTCGGGGAAGGCCGCGACGCCCACGCAGAAGTCGCCGGACTCCTTGATCAGTCGGACCAGGTCGGCGGCGTACGCGATGCCCTCGGGGTGGCGCACCCACTCGCCCATCGGGTCGCCGGGCGGGTCACCGCGCAGCGCGAGCATGTTGCGGATACCTGCGTCGGCGTACTGGCCGATGATGTTCCGCAGGTCGGCGATGGAGTGGTTGACCGCGGTCAGGTGGGCGACCGGGGTGAGCGTGGTGTCCGTGGCGATCCGCTCGGTCGCCCGGACGGTGCCCTCACGGGAGGTACCGCCGGCGCCGTAGGTCACCGACACGAAGGTCGGGGCGACGGCCTCGATGCGGCGAATGGCCTTCCACAGGGTCCGCTCGCCCTTCTCGGTCTTCGGGGCGGCGAACTCGAACGAATAGGACCGCTTGCCGGAAGCGAGCAGTTCGCGCACCGTACGCGCGCGGTCAGTCCTGGTGGAAGCTGTACCTAGGGCCATACCGGCAGGTTAACCACGGGCCAGGCAGGCCCCCAACCACGTACGGCTCTATGCCCCGGTTTGCCGGTTTCCTGTTCACCAGTCGGACACTTCACGTCAGACCGCTGCTCATCGGCCCGGGGCGTCGCGACCCGCTGTGCGCAGGGCATCACAAGGCGTACGTTCCCGCGCACGCCCCCGCGTCACGCTTCGTACGCGCGGATCCGCTTCGCCAGCTCGGCCGCCGCCGCACCCGGGTCGGCCGCCTCGGTGAGCGCGCGCACCACCACGACCCGGCGGGCACCTGCCGCCAGCACCTCGTCCAGATTGCCCGCGTCGATCCCGCCGATCGCGAACCAGGGGCGCTCGGGGCGCTGCGCCGCGGCGTACCGCACGAGGTCCAGGCCCGGGGCGTGCCGTCCCGGCTTGGTGGGGGTGGGCCAGCAGGGGCCAGTGCAGAAGTAGTCCACGCCCGGCTCGGCGAGGGCGGCGTCCACCTCCGCCTCGGCGTGCGTGGAACGGCCTATCAGGACGTCGTCGCCGAGGATGGCGCGCGCCGCGGGGACCGGCAGGTCGCCCTGTCCGAGGTGCAGCACGTCGGAGCCGATGGCGTGCGCGACGTCCGCCCGGTCGTTGACCGCGAGGAGCTTGCCGTGCCGCCGGCAGGCGTCCGCGAAGACCTCCAGGTGCGCCAGCTCCTCACCGGCCTCCATGCCCTTGTCGCGCAGCTGCACGATGTCCACGCCCGAGGAGAGCACCGCGTCCAGGAACTGCGGCAGGTCGCCCTGCTCCTTGCGGGCTCCCGTGCACAGGTAGAGGCGGGCGTCGGACAGGGCCTGTCGTGCGGTGCTCATCGGGTCTTCCCCCAGACGGGGCGTACGGACCGGGCCGGCCGGTCCGTACGCCCTTCGGTTGCGGCGGTGATGGCGGGTGTGTCAGACGGCGAGCGCCTGAGCCCGGCGCTTCACCTCCGTGCCGCGATTCTCGCGCAGCGCCTGCGCGGGCGTCCCCGGCAGGGTCTCATCCGCGGTGAACAGCCACTCCAGCATCTCTTCGTCGGTGAAGCCGTCGTCCCTGAGGAGCGTGAGCGTCCCCACCAGGCCCTTGACGACCTTGCCTTCCTTGATGAACTCGGCCGGCACCTGGAGGGCCCTGTTCTCACCGCGGCGCACCGCGATCAGCTGGCCCTCCTTGACCAGCTGCCGGACTCGCGTCACCTCGACGCCGAATTCCTCGGCGATGTCGGGGAGGGTGAGCCAGGCGGAAACCAGTCCATCGATCTTTGCGTCAATCTCGGTCACACCCCCAAGCGTGCCATCCCCCACTGACAGTCGGTAGCCGGGCATCGCCATCAGTGCACACCACCGGCCACAGCGGGCGGTCGCGCTGCCGCTAAAGCACCTGCGCCGCAGCGGATTTCAGCGGTACCGAGGCGTCCGCCGCGGCCGTCCTGTCCAGCAGCGCGCCGCGCTCGATGAGCTTGCGTCCCTGCGCCAGGTCGCGCGGCCGTCCCACGGCCAGCAGCGCCACCAGCGCCCCCTCCCGCAGCCACAGCGCCGTCCAGGCCGCGCTCGCCGGGTCGCCGCGCCAGATCAGCTCGTCCGCGACGCCGTGGTACCCGGCGCACTGCACGAACCGGCCGAACTGCTCCGACCAGAAATAGGGCACGGGGTCGTACACCGTGCCCTCCACCTCGCACCGGGCGATGTTCGAGGCGACCGTGCGCGGCCCCTGAAGGGCGTTGTCCCAGTGGTGCACCAGGAGCCGGCGGCCGTAGCGCGCGGACGGGAAGGAGGCGCAGTCGCCGACCGCGTACACATCGGGCACCGAGGTGCGCAGCCGCTCGTCGGCCCGTACGGAGCGGTCCTCGCACAGCTCGACACCGGAGCCGGCCAGCCAGTCCGTGGCGCAGCGCGAGCCGATGCCGATCACCACGGCGTCCGCGGGCAGTGACGTGCCGTCGGCGAGCAGGACGGCGCCCTCTTGCACGGCGGCGACTCTGGTGCCGGTACGGAGCGTGGCGCCCGCGTCGGCGTACCAGCGGGCCATGTGGGCGGCGACCTCTTCGGGCAGCGCGCCGGCCAGCGGGCGGTCGGCGGCCTCCACCACGGTGACCTCGCAGCCGGCTTCCCGGGCCGCGGTGGTGAACTCCGCACCGATCCAGCCCGCGCCGACCACCACGATGCGCTGCTGCGCGGCCAGTACCGGGCGCAGCCGCTCGGCGTCGTCCAGGGTGCGCAGCACGTGCACACCCGGTACGCCCTCGCTCCCCGGGAGGGCCATCGCCTCCGCACCCGTGGCGATGACCAGCCGGTCGTAGGGCACCGGGCCGGTGTCGGTCAGCACCTCGTGGGCGTCGGCGGCGAGTCCGGTGACACTCCTGCCGAGCTCCAGCTCGATCCCGAGGGAGGCGAAGTCGACGTCGAAGGCCGAGCCGTCCGCCTTGCCGAGCAGCACCGCCTTGGAGAGCGGCGGCCGGTCGTAGGGCGGGTGCGGTTCGGCGCCGAGCAGGGTGATCGTGCCGCGCCAGCCCTGTTCGCGCAGGGCAACGGCGGTCTGCACGCCCGCCATCCCCGCGCCGGCGATGACGACGCGGCGCGAGCGGTCGGGGGTCCGCGAGTACTTGCTCTGCTGGCTCACCTGATCACTCTAGGACGCACCCCTTCGGGGGGCTTAGCACCTCGCGACGAGATCTCTGACACAGGGTCACGCTCCGGCCGCGCAGAGCACCCTTACGGCGCGTCGGGCGCCCGTACTACTCTGACGGCACTTGTACTCGCGGGAGCCCGGACGCACCGGGCTGAGAGGGAGGCTGCGGCGGCCTCCGACCGTACGAACCTGATCCGGGTCATGCCGGCGAAGGGAGGGGCTGGACACCTATGCATCCACCTGCACATACGCCTCCGGGGACGGCTGCCGGGCGGCCCGACGCGGTGATCGTCGGGGGCGGTCTCATGGGGCTCGTGACAGCCTGGCGGGCGGCCCAGCGGGGACTGCGCACCGCCGTCGTGGACCCGGAGCCGGGCGGCGGCGCGGCGCGCGTCGCGGCCGGCATGCTGGCCGCCGTCACCGAGCTGCACTACGGCGAGGAAACGCTCCTGGGGCTGAATCTCGACTCCGCGGCGCGCTATCCGGCGTTCGCCGCCGAGCTGGCCGAGGCGAGCGGCCAGGACCTCGGGCACCGGCGGTGCGGCACACTCGCCGTGGCCCTGGACGCGGACGACCGCGCTCACCTGCGGGAGCTGCACGCGCTGCAGCGCCGCTGCGGCCTGGAGTCGGAGTGGCTGACCGGCCGCGAGTGCCGGAAGCTCGAACCGATGCTCGCGCCGGGCGTGCGCGGCGGGCTCCGGGTGGACGGCGACCACCAGATCGACCCGCGGCGGCTCGCCACGGCCCTGCTGACGGCCTGCGAGCGGGCCGGGGTGGCCTTCGTACGGGACCGGGCCGCACGGCTGACGGTGACCGGGGAGCGGGCCACCGGCATCGAGCTGGCGGACGGCACGGCGCTGCCGGCCGGGCAGGTCGTGCTGGCGGCGGGCAGCTTCAGCGGGCGGCTGGCCGGGGTGCCCGAGCACGTTCGGCCGCCGGTCCGGCCGGTCAAGGGCCAGGTGCTGCGGCTGCGGATTCCCGCCGCGTACGGCCCGTTCCTGTCCCGCACCGTGCGCGCCGTGGTGCGCGGCGGCCCGCTCTACCTGGTGCCGCGCGAGAACGGCGACATGGTCGTCGGCGCCACCAGTGAGGAGCTGGGCTGGGACACCACGGTGACCGCGGGCGGCGTCTACGAGTTGCTGCGGGACGCCCACGAGCTGGTGCCGGGCATCACCGAGCTGCCGCTGACCGAGACGATCGCCGGGCTGCGCCCCGGGTCGCCCGACAACGCGCCGCTGCTGGGCCCCACCGCGCTGCCCGGCCTCCTGCTGGCCACCGGCCACTTCCGCAACGGTGTGCTGCTCACCCCGGTCACCGGCGACGTCATGGCCCACGCGCTGACCACCGGCGCGCTGCCCGAAGAGGCGCGGCCCTTCACACCGCTGCGCTTCGGGCCCGCAGCCCCTCCCCCCGTCCCGGCGCCGCAGGGCGCCGCACTCCAGGAGCAGACCGCATGACCGCCTCGAAGGCACCCGGCCCCGCCTCCCCCGTTGCCGCGCCCGTCACCGTCTCCGTGAACGGCGAGCCGCGCGAGATCCCCGGCGGCCTGCCGCTCGACCGGCTGGTGGCCACGCTGACCACCGCCTCCAGCGGGGTCGCCGCCGCCGTCAACGAAGAGGTCGTCCCGCGCAGCCAGTGGGCGGCGACGCCGCTCGGCAACGGGGACCGCGTCGAAGTTCTCACCGCAGTCCAGGGAGGCTGATCCGTACAGATGGCCGAGACGAACACCATCGAGGAGACCGCCGCCCCTGAAGCGGCGACCAGCGCGGCCCCCGAAGCCGACCCGCTCGTCATCGCCGGTACCGCCTTCCGGTCCCGGCTGATCATGGGGACCGGCGGCGCGCCGAGCCTGGACATCATGGAGCGCGCGCTGCTGGCCTCCGGTACGGAGCTGACCACCGTGGCGATGCGGCGGCTGGACCCGACCGTGCAGGGCTCGGTGCTCTCCGTACTGAACAGACACGGCATACGTACGCTGCCGAACACCGCGGGCTGCTACACCGCGGGCGAGGCCGTGCTCACCGCCCGGCTGGCCCGGGAGGCGCTCGGCACGGACTGGGTGAAGCTGGAGGTCGTCGCCGACGAGCGGACCCTGCTGCCGGACCCGGTGGAGCTGCTGGACGCGGCCGAGACGCTGGTCGACGAAGGTTTCACGGTCCTGCCGTACACCAACGACGATCCGGTGCTCGCGCGGAAGCTGGAGGACGCGGGCTGCGCGGCGATCATGCCGCTGGGCTCCCCCATCGGCTCCGGGCTCGGCATCCGCAACCCGCACAACTTCCAGCTGATCACCGAGCGGGCCGGGGTGCCGGTCATCCTGGACGCCGGTGCCGGCACGGCCTCGGACGCCGCGCTGGCCATGGAGCTGGGCTGCGCCGCGGTGATGCTGGCCTCGGCCGTCACCAGGGCGCAGGAGCCGGTCCTGATGGCGCACGCCATGCGGCACGCGGTCGAGGCGGGCCGGCTGGCGTACCGGGCGGGCCGCATCCCGCGCCGCCACTTCGCCGAGGCGTCCTCGCCGGCCGCCGGAATGGCCGAGCTGGATCCGGAGCGGCCCGCCTTCTGAGGCATTTCGGCCAGGGGCGCCGGAAGGCCGCCAGGGGCGCCGGAAGGCCCGCCACCGGCGCCCCGACCTGCACCTCGCGCCCCTCCGCCGGTTACCGTTCGGCTGCAGTCCGGCCCGTACGGTCCGGAGGGCATGAGGGCGGTGGACAGCTGCTCGTAGACTCGTCTGCCGTGGATACCACCCTTCAGGACCCCCTGGTCGGACAGCTGCTCGACGGCCGCTACCGCGTCCAGGCGCGCATCGCCACCGGCGGGATGGCGACGGTCTACCGCGCCGTCGACACCCGGCTGGACCGTGTGCTCGCCCTGAAGGTGATGCACCCCGCACTGGCCGCCGACGCCTCCTTCGTCGAGCGCTTCATCCGGGAGGCGAAGTCGGTGGCCCGGCTGTCGCACCCGAACGTGGTCGGCGTGTTCGACCAGGGCACCGACGGCACGTACGTGTACCTCGCCATGGAGTACGTCGCGGGCTGCACCCTCCGGGACGTGCTGCGCGAGCGCGGCGCCCTGCAGCCGCGCGCCGCGCTGGACATCCTGGAGCCGATCCTGGCGGCGCTGGGCTCGGCGCACCGGGCGGGCATGGTGCACCGCGACATGAAGCCGGAGAACGTGCTGATCGGGGACGACGGCCGGGTCAAGGTCGCCGACTTCGGGCTGGTCCGCGCGGTCGACACGAATACGACGGCCACCACCGGCACGGTGCTGGGCACCGTCTCCTACCTGGCGCCCGAGCAGATCGAGGACGGCAGCGCGGACACCCGTGCGGACGTCTACGCCTGTGGCGTGGCGCTCTACGAGATGCTGACCGGCAGCAAGCCGCACAGCGGCGGCACGCCCGCCCAGGTGCTCTACCAGCACCTCAACGAGGACGTGCCGACGCCGTCCACGCTCGTACCGGGGCTGCCGCCCGAGCTGGACGACCTGGTCGTCGAGGCCACCGCGCGCAAGCCCGAGGTGCGCCCGCAGGACGCCGCCACGCTGCTCGCGCTGGCACGTAACGCGCGCGCCGCGCTTACGGACGAGCAGCTGGACGCGGTGCCGCCGCAGGCGAAGGCCGCGACCGGGCCGGCCGGCGCCGAGGACCGTACGAGCGTGATCCAGCGCGCCGCCGCGGTGCAGCTCTCGCTGCCCGTGACGGCCGAGACCGCCGACGACACGGCGGGCCACACCGCCCGCCTGGAGGTGCCGCCGGCCGCGGACGGGACGACGGACCGGCTGCCCACAGGGGCAGCGGGCGGCGCACGGCGTGCGGAGACCGCTCGGGCACCGCGCCGCAGGACGCTCTTCGTCGTCCTCGCGCTGCTGGCCGCGCTGCTCGCGGGGACCGGCGTCTGGTACATCACCACCGGCCAGTTCACGACCGTGCCGGCGGTGCTGGACATGACGCAGGCCAAGGCCGAGCGGACGCTGCACGGCGCGGGCCTGGACGTGAAGGTGCGGCGGGCGTACAGCTCCACCGTCGAGCGCGGCCACGTGATCTCCACCGACCCGGAGAACGGGCAGCGCATCCGGGGCACCGGCACGGTCACCATCACGCTGTCCAAGGGCCCGGACATCGTCTCCGTACCGGACCTGTCCGGCACCCCGGTCGCCGACGCCCGGCGCAAGCTGCGGGACCAGGGGCTGACCCCGGGGACCGAGCGCAGGGCGTTCAGCGACGAGGTGGCCAAGGGGTCGGTGATCCGTACGGACCCGGACGCGGGGGCCAAGCGGCGCCCCGGTACGGCGGTGGCGCTGACCGTCAGCCGGGGCAGCGCGATCGACGTGCCGGACGTGGTCGGCGACGACCGCTCGGACGCGGCAGCGGAGCTGCGGGAGGAGGGCTTCCGCGTGAAGTTCGCCGCGGAGCCCGTGTACTCGGAGGAGGACAAGGGCGCGATCGCGCGGCAGTCCCCCGGGGCGGGCGGCACGCTGGGCGAGGGGGACACGGTGACGCTGACGCTGTCCAAGGGGCCGCAGATGGTCGAGGTGCCGGACGTCCAGGGCCAGAAGGTGGACGACGCGAAGCAGGCGCTGACCGCCGCGGGCTTCGAGGTCGAGGTGAAGAAGCCGTTCTTCTTCCCGACGGACACGGTGGACAGCCAGTCCGTGGACGCCGGTGACACCGCCCCGAAGGGCAGCACGATCACGATCACCCTGGAGAGCAAGCTGTGAGGCGCACCTCCGGCTGAGGCGTACCTGACAGCCGGGGCCGCCCGGCCGCCTGGCACCCTTGAGGGTGTGAGCACTTCTCCGCAGCGCGCCCGCGAGCGCAATCCGATCGGCGGCCACGTCCCCGTGGCCGGCGGTCTCGCCAAGGTCGGCATCCCGTACGCACAGGAGATCGGCGGCGAGTCCGTCCAGGTCTTCGTCGCCAACCCGCGCGGCTGGGCGACCCCGCCCGGCAATCCGATGCAGGACGAGGCGTTCCGCACGGCCTGCGCGGAGCGTGACATCCCTGCGTACGTGCACGCGCCGTACCTGATCAACTTCGGCTCGCACAACCCGGTGACCGTCGAGAAGTCGGTGGAGTCGCTGCGGCACTCGCTGCGGCGCGGCCGGGAGATCGGGGCGCTCGGCGTGGTCGTGCACACCGGCTCGGCGACCGGCGGACGGGAGCGCGCCACGGCGCTCGCGCAGGTACGCGAGTACATGCTGCCGCTGCTGGACGAGCTGACCCACGACGACGACCCGTGGCTGCTGCTGGAGTCGACGGCCGGACAGGGCGCGTCGCTGTGCTCGCTGGCGGAGGACCTCGGGCCGTACCTGGACGCGCTGGACCGGCACCCGCGTGCGGGGCTCTGCCTGGACACCTGCCACGCGTTCGCGGCCGGGCACGACATGGCGGCCCCCGGCGGCATGAAGGCGCTCCTGGACGAGCTGGTGGACGTCGCGGGCGAGGGCCGCCTGAAGCTGATCCACGCCAACGACTCCAAGGACGTGGCCGGAGCGCACAAGGACCGCCACGAGAACATCGGTTCCGGCCACATCGGCGCCGAACCGTTCCGCGAGCTGTTCCGCCACCCGGCGACCGCGGGCGTACCGCTGGTGATCGAGACCCCGGGCGGCAAGGACGGCCACGCGGCGGACGTGGCGCGCCTGAAGGAGCTGCGGGACGGCGACTAGAAGGCGCGCACGGCGCGGACCCGGTCCTCAGAGCTCCGGGCCGTCGCCGGGCTCCTCCTGATAGGAGTAGCGCTGCTCCCGCCACGGGTCACCGAGGTTGTGGTAGCCGCGCTCCTCCCAGAAGCCGCGGCGGTCCGCCGTCATGTACTCGATGCCGCGCACCCACTTCGGGCCTTTCCAGGCATAGAGGTGCGGCACGATGAGCCGTACGGGGAAGCCGTGTTCCGCGGTGAGCAGTTCGCCGTCCCGGTGGCAGGCGAACAAGCAGCGCTCGTCCGCGAAGTCCGCCAGCGGCATGTTCGAGCTGAATCCGTACTCGGCCCAGACCATCACATGGGTGACATCCGGGGCCGGCGGCGCCAGGTCGAGCACCGTACGCGTCAACACCCCGCCCCATTCGGCACCCAGCATGCTGAACTTCGTCACGCAATGCATGTCGGCGACGACGGTGGCATACGGCAGCGAGGTGAATTCCTCGTGCGTCCAGCAGTGCTTGTCACCGTCGGCAGTGGCGCCGAAAACCCGGAATTCCCAGCGCTCGGGGCGGAACTTGGGGACGGGTCCGTAGTGCGTGACCGGCCATCCGCGCTGCAGACGCTGCCCCGGAGGGAGCTGCGGAGGCTCCTCTTCGCGGCTATCCGGCTGACCCATGCCCCCATGGTGTCAGACCGGAAGGGGTGCTGATGACCAGGGCGGGACCGATTCGGGCAACTCCCACTAAGCGTGCACTTACTGGACGCTCGGCGCGCCCCGGTGCAAGGATGCCCGGCACCTGTTAGTCGACGTGTGGAAGGAGCCCCGCAGTCATGCAGGGAGACCCCGAGGTCATCGAGTTCCTCAACGAGCAGCTGACCGCCGAGCTGACCGCGATCAACCAGTACTTCCTGCACGCCAAGATGCAGGAGAACAACGGGTGGCCGAAGCTCGCCAAGTACACCCGGTCCGAGTCGTTCGACGAGATGAAGCACGCCGAGGTCCTCACCGACCGGATCCTCTTCCTGGAGGGCCTGCCCAACTACCAGCGGCTCTTCCACGTCCGCATCGGCCAGACGGTCACCGAGATGTTCCAGGCGGACCGGCAGATCGAGGCCGAGGCCATCGACCGGCTGCGGCGCGGCATCGAGGTCATGCGCAACAAGGGCGACATCACGTCGGCCAATATTTTCGAGAGCATCCTCGAGGACGAGGAGCACCACATCGACTACCTCGACACCCAGCTGGAGCTGGTGGAGAAGCTCGGGGAGCCGCTGTACATCGCGCAGCTCGTCGAACAGCCGAGCTGACGGGCCGCGGAAGCGCTCAGGCGGCTTCGGGGTACCGGGCGGGCGGCTCGACGATCTCGGGCGCGACCGGCTCGGCGACGGATGTCCCGGACACGGCCGGTTCCGCCGGATCGGCGGCCAGCGGTGCCGCGTCCCCCTGATCGATCAGCGTGCGGCGGGGGCAGCTGCCCCGCCCCAGGAGGGCCTGTATGCGGCGCACGCAGCCGCCGCAGTCGGTGCCGGCCTTGCAGGCGGAGGCGATCTGGCGCGGCGTGCAGGCGCCCGTCCCCGCGTGCTCACGCACCTGCTCCTCGGTGATGCCGAAGCACGAGCAGACGTACACGCGGTTCACCCCCGTACCTTTCCCGTAGCTTCGTGATCTTGAGTGAGGTTACCCTTACCTTACCCGCCATGGCGGGCGCTTAACAACGCAGTGGGGCGCGGATCACAGGATCCGCGCCCCACTTTGCGTCTACGCGCCCGTCTACTGGTCCCGGTACATCTCCGCGACCAGGAATGCCAGGTCCAGCGACTGGCTGCGGTTCAGCCGGGGGTCGCAGGCCGTCTCGTACCGCTGGTGGAGGTCGTCGACGAAGATCTCGTCGCCGCCGCCCACGCACTCCGTGACGTCGTCACCGGTGAGCTCGACGTGGATGCCGCCCGGGTGCGTGCCGAGCGCCTTGTGGACCTCGAAGAAGCCCTTGACCTCGTCCAGCACGTCGTCGAAGCGCCGGGTCTTGTGACCGGAGGCGGCCTCGTACGTGTTGCCGTGCATCGGGTCGGTGATCCACGCGACCTGGGCACCGGAAGCGGTGACCTTCTCCACCAGAGTGGGCAGCTTGTCGCGGATCTTGTCCGCGCCCATCCGGGTGATGAAGGTCAGCCGGCCCGGCTCGCGGTCCGGGTCCAGCCGGTCGATGAGCGCGAGGGCGTCCTCGGGCGTCGTCGTCGGGCCGAGCTTCACGCCGATCGGGTTGCGCACCTGCGCGGCGAACTCGATGTGCGCGTGGTCCAGCTGCCGGGTGCGCTCGCCGATCCACAGCATGTGGCCGGAAACGTCGTACAGCTTGCCGGTGCGCGAGTCCGTACGGGTCAGCGCCGTCTCGTAGTCCAGCACCAGCGCCTCGTGGGAGGCGAAGAACTCGACGGTCTTGAACTCCTCCGGGTCCACCCCGCAGGCGTTCATGAAGTTCAGCGCCCGGTCGATCTCGCGCGCCAGCGCCTCGTAGCGCTGCCCCGAGGGCGAGGACTTCACGAAGTCCTGGTTCCAGGCGTGCACCTGGCGCAGGTCGGCGTAGCCGCCGGTGGTGAAGGCACGCACGAGGTTCAGCGTCGCGGCGGAGGCGTGGTACATCCGCTTCAGGCGCTGCGGGTCCGGGATCCGGGCCGCCTCGGTGAACTCGAAGCCGTTGACCGAGTCGCCGCGGTACGTCGGCAGGGTCACGCCGTCGCGGGTCTCGGTCGGCTTGGAGCGCGGCTTGCTGTACTGGCCGGCGATCCGGCCGACCTTGACGACGGGCACGGACCCGGCGTACGTGAGGACGGCGCCCATCTGGAGCAGCGTCTTGAGCTTGTTGCGGATGTGCTCGGCCGATACCGCGTCGAACGCCTCGGCGCAGTCGCCGCCCTGCAGCAGGAACGCCTCGCCACGGGCGACGGCTCCCAGGCGCTCACGCAGCTGGTCGCACTCGCCCGCGAAGACGAGCGGCGGATAGGACTCGAGCTCCGCGATCACATCGCGCAGAGCCTCTTGGTCCGGCCAGTCAGGCTGCTGCGCCGCGGGCAGGTCTCGCCAGGTGTGGCCACCGGCGTGGATTTCAGCGTTCACGGTCACCTCGTCAACATTACGGGGTTCTCGACGGCGTCCAGTACGCCGACCGCAGTATGAGACGCGCCCCACAAAGGCCACACCGCCTCCGGAGAGCACGCAGCTCACTCCGGGAAAGCGTCCTCCGGGGTGCCGCGGGCCACGGCCGCCAGGGTGCTGAGCGCGTACGGCAGCAGCTCCGGCGGCGCGCCCGCCAGGGCGATGCGTACGGCGTGCGGCGCGGGCGCCGCGCCCTGCGCGCCCTCGGGGGCGACCGCGAAGGCGGTGCCCGGGGTGACCGCGATGCCGCGCCGCGCCGCGGCCGCGAGGAAGCTCTCGGCCCGCCATCCCTCCGGCAGCTCCCACCAGGCGAAATAGGACCGCGGGTCGGCGCTGACGGCGAACCCTTCGAGGTGCCTGCGGACCAGGGCCTGCCGGTCCGCCGCGTCCCGGCGCTTGGCCCGCACGATGCGGTCCACCGTGCCGTCGGCCAGCCAGCGGGTCACGGCCTCCAGCGCGAAGCCGGTGGCGGTCCAGCCACCGGACCGCAGCGCGGACGCGACGGCCTCCCGGCGAGCGGCGGGCGGGAGCACGAGGCCGACGGTCAGCCCCGGGGCCAGCCGCTTGGAGAGGCTGTCGACGAGGACGGTCCGCTCGGGGGCCAGGGCGGCGAGCGGGGGCAGGCCCGTCTCCTCGTACAGATCCGGCTCCTCGTACAGATCCGTCTCTTCGCACAGAAACGACCAGATCGCGTCCTCCACGGCCCACAGGTCCAGCTCGCGGAGGGTGTCGGACAGCTCGACACGGCGCGGGGCCGGCATGGTCGTGCCGAGCGGGTTGTGCAGCGTGGGCTGGAGGTAGACCGCGTGCAGCGGCGCCGAGCGGTGAGCGGCCCGCACGGCCTCGGGGCGCAACCCGTGCGCGTCCATGGCGAGCGGCACGAGCGTCACGCCGATCCGCGCGGCAATCGCCTTGACCAGCGGATACGTGGCCGCCTCGACGCCGAGGCGGCCGCCCGGCGGGACCAGCGCGGCCACCGCCCCGGCCACCGCGTGCCGCCCGTTGCCCGCGAAGAGGACGCGGCCGGGGCCGGGCGCGAAGCCGGTACGGGCGAGGAGCGCCGCGGCCGCCTCACGGGCGGCGGGGTGCCCGGCCGGGCCGACGGGCCGCAGGGCCGCGTCGAGCGCGTCCGGGCGGAGCAGCGGGGCCATCCCCTCCGCGAGCAGCGCGGCCTGCTCGGGCACGACCGGGTAGTTCAGCTCCAGGTTGACGCGGGTCCCGGCGTCCGGGGCCGCGGGCTCGGCGAGCGCGGGGCCGGGGGCGTGCTGGGCGGCCCGGACGAACGTGCCGCGGCCGACCTCGCCGACGGTCAGGCCGCGGCGGGCCAGCTCGCGGTAGACCCGGTGCGCGGTGGAGTTGGCGATGCCGTGCGTACGGGCGAAGCCGCGCTGGGTCGCGAGCCGGTCGCCGGGGCGCAGCCGCCCCGCGGCGATGTCGGCGGCGACGGCGTCAGCGATGCGCAGATAGTCGTCCGTGCCGGCCATAGGAATCCCCAGATTGCACCGAGAGCAATGTTTTTATTGCACCGAGATTGTGCGGCTCATAGCATCGAGCCGTCAAGAGGCGCCACGCCTCAACGGACATACGGGAGGGGCGAGTTGCCATGGGCATCGCGGAGCTGGACGGCGGCGTACGGATCGCGTACGAGGACCGGGGCGAGGGGCCGCCGGTACTGCTGGTGCACGGCCACCCCTTCGACCGGACCATGTGGGCGCCGCAGACCGCGTTCCTGGTCGGCAGCGGATTCCGCGTCGTCGTTCCCGACCTGCGCGGGTACGGCGGCTCCCCGGCCACGGGCCCGCTCGACGGGCTCGCGGACTTCTCGCGCGACCTCGCGGCCCTCCTGGACCACCTGGGCATCGCCGGGCCGGTGATCCTCGGCGGGCTGTCCATGGGCGGCCAGATCGCGCTCGACTTCTGCCGCCTCTTCCCCGAGCGGGTGCGCGGCCTGCTGCTGGCCGACACCTCGGCCCCGGCCGAGACCACGGCCGGCAGGGAGTGGCGGAACGCCATGGCGGACCGGCTGCTGCGCGAGGGCCTGGCCCCGTACGCCGACGAGGTGCTGGACAAGATGATCGCGCCGCAGACGATCACGGACCGCCCCGAGGTGGCCGCACACGTCCACCGGATGATGCGCGGCACGCCCCCCGAAGGAGCGGCCGCCGCACTACGGGGCCGGGCCGAGCGCCCCGACTACACCGCGCTGCTCCCCCGGATCACCGTCCCCGCCCTCGTCGTGGTCGGCAGCGCGGACACCTACACGCCGCTCGCCGATGCCCAGTACCTGCACGACCGCCTCCCGGACTCCGCCCTCACGGTCGTCGAGGGCGCGGCCCACATGCCGAACCTGGAACGGCCCGGTGTCTTCAACGCCGCGCTCGCGGAGCTGCTGCGCAGGAGCATCGGGTAAGGTGCAGGGCATGTTCGCGCAGACAACCATGAACTGGTGGTGGACCGCTCATCCGGCGGCCCACTGATTCGCGCGCGCACCACAGACTTCGCGAAGGCCGCCCGAGGGGCGGCCTTCCGGCGTTTTCCGGGCCGTTCCTCTCCCCAGACCCTGTGTGAGAAGGACGAGGACCCATGCACCTGCCCGAGCTGCTCGCCGACGACCGGCCCTTTGCCCTGCTGCGCCGCCGCACCCCCGGCCACGACCAGGACACGGTCGAGGTACTGATCGGCCCGGTCGCCGCGTACGACCGGCTCGCCGACCTCCCCGAGGGCCTGGCCCTGGTGCCGTTCCGGCAGATCCGCGAGCGCGGCTTCGACGTCCGCGACGACGGCACGCCGCTGGTCGCGCTGGTCCCCGAGGAGCGGTACGAGCTGCCGCTCGCCGACGCCCTGGCGCAGCTCCCGGACCACGCGGTACAGGTATCCGGCAGCGGCTTCGACGTGAGCGACGAGGAGTACGCCGGGATCGTCGGGCGGGTGCTCGACCAGGAGATCGGCCAGGGCGAGGGCGCGAACTTCGTGATCCGGCGGACGTACGAGGGCGAGATCCCGGGCTTCGGCCGGGCCGACGCGCTGGCCCTGTTCCGGCGGCTGCTGGCCACGGAGCGCGGCGCGTACTGGACGTTCGTCGTGCACACCGGGGAGCGCACGCTGGTCGGCGCGAGCCCCGAGGTGCACGTCCGGATGAGCGGCGGCACCGCCGTGATGAACCCGATCAGCGGGACCTACCGCTACCCGGCCGGCGGCCCGACCCCCGAGGACCTGCTGGAGTTCCTCGCCGACGGCAAGGAGATCGAGGAGCTCTCGATGGTCGTCGACGAGGAGCTCAAGATGATGTGCACCGTCGGCGACAAGGGCGGCGTCGTGATCGGGCCGCGCCTGAAGGAGATGGCGCACCTCGCGCACACCGAGTACGAGCTGCGCGGCCGGTCGTCGCTGGACGTGCGGGAGGTACTGAAGGAGACGATGTTCGCGGCGACCGTGACCGGGTCGCCCGTGCAGAACGCGTGCCGGGTCATCGAGCGGTACGAACCGGGCGGGCGCGGCTACTACGCGGGCGCGCTGGCGCTCATCGGCAAGGACGCGGGCGGGGCGCAGACCCTGGACTCGCCGATCCTGATCCGCACCGCCGACATCGACGCGGACGGGAAGCTGCGGGTGCCGGTCGGGGCGACGCTGGTGCGCGGCTCGGACCCGGCGAGCGAGGTCGCCGAGACGCACGCCAAGGCCGCGGGCGTGCTCACCGCGCTGGGCGTACGGGAGGCACCGGCCCGCCGCGCCGACACCGCGCCGCCGCGGCTGGCCGACGACCCGCGGGTGCGGGCCGCGCTGGACGCGCGCCGGGCCGGCCTCGCGCCGTTCTGGCTGCGGATGCAGACGACCGCGCCGACCGCCGCGCTGAGCGGCCACGCGCTGGTGATCGACGCCGAGGACACCTTCACCGCGATGCTGGCGCATCTGCTGCGCACCTCGGGGCTGACGGTGGAGGTACGGCGGTACGACGAGCCGGGGCTCCGGGAGGCGGCGCTCGCGCACGAGGGGCCGATCGTGCTGGGTCCGGGGCCCGGCAATCCGTCCGACGCGGCCGACCCGAAGATGCGGATGCTGCGCGCGCTCGCCGCCGAGCTGGTCCGCGAGCACCGGCACGGGCTGCTGGGTGTGTGCCTGGGCCACGAGCTGATCGCGGCGGTGCTCGGGCTGGAGATCGTGCGCAAGGACGTGCCGTTCCAGGGGGCGCAGGAGCGGATCGACTTCTTCGGGCGCGAGGAGACCGTCGGCTTCTACAACACCTTCACCGCCCGCTGCGACGAGGCGGCCGTCGCCGAACTGGCCATGCACCGCGTGGAGCTGAGCCGGGACCCGGCGAGCGGGGACGTGCACGCGCTGCGCGGGCCGGGCTTCGCGGGGGTGCAGTTCCACCCCGAGTCGGTGCTGACGCTGGACGGCGCGGCCCTCACCTCCCAGCTGCTGGCTGCCGTTCTGGTGTGAGCTGCCCCTCCGGGGTGACGAGGAGGTTCTCCCCGGCGCGGCCGGCCAGATAGTCCTCGACATTGGCGAGTGTGGTGTCGACGATCTGGCCGACCGCGTCCTCGGTGAAGTACGCCTGGTGCGAGGTGACCAGCACGTTCCCGAAGGTCATCAGGCGGGCGAGGGTGTCGTCGTGGATCACTTCGAGGGACTTGTCGAAGAAGAAGAGGCCCGCCTCCTCCTCGTACACGTCCAGGGCGACGCCGCGCAGCCGGCCCGCCTTGAGGGTGTCGACGAGGGCGGCGGTGTCCAGCAGGCCGCCGCGGCTGGAGTTCACCAGGATCGCGTCGTCCTTCATCGCGGCCAGCGCGGGCCCGTCGATGAGGTGCCGGGTGCTCTCCAGCAGCGGTACGTGCAGCGAGACCAGGTCGGACTCGGCGAGCAGCCGGTCCAGGCCGACGTACTCCATGCCCAGCCCGGCGCAGGCCGGGTTCTCCACGGCGTCCCGGCCGAGCAGCCGCATCCCGAAGCCGTGCGCGATCCGGGTGAACGCCTCGCCGATCCGGCCGGTGCCGATGACGCCCGCCGTACGGCCGCGGAAGTCCCGGCCCATCAGGCCGTCCAGCCGGAAGTCGAAGTCGCGGGTGCGGTGCGCGGCCCGGACGATGCGCCGGTTGACGGCCATCGCCAGGCCCCAGGCGAACTCGGCGACGGAGTACGGCGAGTACGACGAGACCCGGCCGACGGTCATGCCCAGGTCGGCGGCGGCCCGCAGGTCGATGTTGTTGTAGCCGGTGGAGCGCTGGGCGATCATCCGCGTGCCGCCCACGGCGAGCTCCTGGAGCACTTCGGCGTGCAGCTCGTCGTTGACGGCACTGCTGACGATCTCGTAGCCGGCCGCGATGGGGGCGGTGTCGCGGTTGAGGAGGACGTCGAGGCAGCGGATCTGGTGGTGGCCGTCGAAGGCACGCTCCAGCAGCGGCCGCTCGTCGGCCTGCACGCCGAATGCCAGGATTTGCACGCTTCCTCCCACTGATCCCCGTATCGGGCAGCTTGCGGCGATGGGCCGAATATACGGCCCATCGCCCGGCGGCGCGCGTCGCGTCAGCCGAAGAAGACCCCCGCCTCGGAGTACAGCTTCGGGTCGACCGTCTTCAGCTTCGCGGTGGCCTCGGCGAGCGGCACCCGCACGATGTCCGTACCGCGCAGCGCCACCATCGTCCCGAAGTCGCCGTCCCGCACGGCGTCGATGGCGTGCAGCCCGAAGCGGGTGGCCAGCCAGCGGTCGAAGGCGCTGGGCGTGCCGCCGCGCTGGGTGTGGCCCAGTACCGTCGTGCGCGCCTCCTTGCCCGTGCGCCGCTCGATCTCCTTGGCCAGCCACTCCCCCACGCCGGAGAGCCGGACGTGCCCGAAGGAGTCGGTGGAGTCGTCCTTCAGGACCATCTGGCCGTCCTTGGGCATGGCGCCCTCGGCGACGACCACGATCGGCGCGTACCGCACCTTGAAGCGGGACTCGACCCAGGCGCAGACCTGGTCGACGTCGAAGCGCTGCTCGGGGATGAGGATCGCGTTGGCGCCACCCGCCAGACCGGAGTGGAGCGCGATCCAGCCCGCGTGCCGGCCCATGACCTCCACGACCAGGACCCGCATGTGCGACTCGGCGGTGGTGTGCAGCCGGTCGATGGCCTCGGTGGCCACGCCCACGGCGGTGTCGAAGCCGAAGGTGTAGTCGGTGGCCGAGAGGTCGTTGTCGATGGTCTTGGGGACACCGACGCAGGGCACGTTGTGCTCGGCCGAGAGCCGTGCGGCGACGCCGAGGGTGTCCTCACCGCCGATCGTGACCAGCGCGTCGACCTCGTGCTTGGCGAGGTTCTCCTTGATCCGCCGGACGCCCTCCTCCTGCTTGAAGGGGTTGGTGCGCGAGGACCCCAGGATCGTGCCGCCGCGGGGCAGGATGCCGCGGACCGCGGGGATGTCCAGGGGGACCGTGTCGCCCTCCAGCGGCCCGCGCCAGCCGTCCCGGAAGCCCACGAAGTCGTATTCGTACTCCTGGGTGCCCTTGCGTACCACCGCCCGGATGACGGCGTTCAGACCGGGGCAGTCGCCGCCACCGGTAAGCACTCCTACCCGCATCGCTTCTTCCCTTCGTCCCGTGATGGACCGACGCGGGTCACGCTAATGGTGATCCAGGTCACTCAGGAGAGGGACGAGGGGCTGATTCCGGTGATTTTCCGGGGAGTTGGGGCTGTGCCGTTCACTCGTACGAGCGGTCCGCGCCGGGGCGCTCAGGGCGTGTCGAGCCCGCGCTCTATCGCGTACCGGACCAGCTCGACCCGATTGTGCAGCTGGAGCTTGCCGAGGGTGTTCTGGACGTGGTTCTGCACCGTGCGGTGCGAGATGACCAGGCGCTCGGCGATCTGCTTGTACGAGAGGCCCTTGGCGACCAGCCGCAGCACCTCGGTCTCGCGGTCGGTGAGCCGCGGCGCGCCCGGCTCGTCCTCGGTGGCCGGGGCCGGGTCGCTCGCCAGCCGGCGGTACTCCCCCAGCACCAGCCCGGCCAGGCCCGGGGTGAACACCGGGTCGCCGACGGCCGTGGAGCGCACCGCCTCGATCAGCTCCGCCGTGCTCGCGGACTTGACCAGATAGCCCGTCGCGCCGGACTTCACGGCCTCCAGCACGTCCGCGTGCTCGCCGCTCGCGGACAGCACCAGGACCCGCAGCCGGGGGTTGGCGCCGACCAGCTCGCGGCAGACCTCGACGCCGGGCAGACCCGGAAGATTGAGGTCCAGGACCAGCACGTCGGGCCCGGCGGCCTGGGCTCTGCGGACCGCCTGCGGCCCGTCGCCCGCCGTCGCGACCACGTCGAACCCGGCCTCGGCCAGGTCCCTGGCCACCGCGTCCCGCCACATCGGGTGGTCGTCGACCACCATGACCTTCACGCCCTGCGGCTCGCTCATGCGCCTGCCTTCCCCCGTCGTCCGCCCTCGGGCGCCGCGCCCTTGGGAACCATCAGCTCCACCTCCGTGCCCTGGCCGGGGACCGAGATCCACTCGGCGCGGCCGCCGAGGTCCCGCAGCCGCCCCCGGATGGAGAGCGCGACCCCGAGCCGGCCCTCGCGCTCGGCGTCGGCGAGCCGGCCCTCGGGGATGCCCGGGCCATCGTCCCGCACCGTCACCAGCACCGCCTCCGGCTCGTCCTCCACCAGAATCCACGCGTGGGCGCCGGGCCCCGCGTGCACCCGTACATTGTCCAACGCGGCACTGACAGCGGCGGCCAGCTCCGCCGCACGCGCCGCCGCCAGCCACACCGGGGCACCCGGCTCGGAGAAGGTCACCCCGGCGCCCGCGTGCGGCGCGAGCAGCGCCCGCACGTCGCACGGCTCGTCGCTGAGCGCCTCCTGTCCCTCGGGCACGCAGTTGTCCCCGTACGAGCGTCCGTCCAGCTCGCCGTCCTCGTATCCCGTGCCCTCCGTGCCCGCCGCGTCCGGAGCCGTCGTCCGCCGCTTCGCGGGCACCAGGCCGCTGGAGACCAGCGTGCGCAGCGCGACCTCCTGTTCGCCCGCCATCCGGCCCAGCTCGGCCGCCTCGCCGCCGAGCGCGGCGCCGCGCCGCTGCACCATCGCCAGTACCTGGAGCACGCTGTCGTGGATGTCGCGGGCCAGCCGCTCGCGCTCGCGGGTGGCCGCCTCGATCTGCAGGGCGCGCGCGAGGGTGCGCTCACTGGCCCTGGCCACCTCGACGACGTAACCGATCGCCACGCTCGCGACCCACACCAGCAGCACGTTGTGGACGGTGTCGCGGGCGAACTCCTGGCGCTCCACGAGGTTGGCGACCGCCACCACCGAGGAGGCGCCCGCCGCCCAGCGCCAGCCGCCCTTGATCGCGAAGCCCAGCGCCGCGCCGGCCGTCCATATCGACGGGAGCGTGGGCGCGCCGCCCGCGATCCGCGCGTGGGTGTCGACGAGCGGGGTGAGCAGGATGCCGGCGACCGCGAACGCGAGGTCGCCGAAGAGGAAACGGCGGCTGCACCGCTCTGCGGAGGTGGTGCAGCGCCAGCTCAGCACCATCCATACCGTGAGCGCCGTCATGTACGCGGCGCCGCCCAACGGGTGCGCGTACTCGGTGTAGTTGAGGGAGAAGATCACCACGGCGTAGACCAGGGTGAGCACGCGGTACCCCGTCAGCGCCCGCCACAGCGGGAGTTCGACGGACATCCGCAGCACCCGCGGCTGACGGGTCCGCTCCTTGGCCCCCTCGGCCGTCTCCACCACCGACGTGCCCGGCGTCCCCGCCGCCACGGCCGGTATCCGGTCCTCCGCTGTCATCTGGCCCACCCCCTCGCCGGCCGGCTAAGCGCCGGACCCGGACTTCTTCGCCGCCTTCTCCGCCTCGGCCTGCTTCTTGGCCGCCTCGGCGATCTGCCGCTTGGCCGCGGTCGCGTAGATGTCGACGTACTCCTGGCCCGACAGCTTCATGATCTCGTACATGACCTCGTCGGTGACCGACCGCAGGATGAAGCGGTCGCCCTCCATGCCGTGGTACCGGCTGAAGTCCAGCGGCTTGCCGATGCGGATGCCGGGCCGGATCATCTTTGGCACGATCTTGCCGGGCGGCTGCACCTTCTCCGTGTCGATCATCGCGACCGGGATGACCGGGGCGCCCGTGGCCAGCGCCACGCGCGCGAGGCCGCCCGGCTTGCCGCGGTAGAGCCGGCCGTCGGGCGAGCGGGTGCCCTCGGGATAGATGCCGAAGAGCTCACCGCGCTCGATGACCTCGATACCGCTCTTGATCGCCGCCTCGCCGGCACCGCGACCGCCGGAGCGGTCGACCGGCAGCTGGCCCACGCCCTTGAAGAACGCGGCGGTCAGCTTGCCCTTGACGCCGGGCGAGGTGAAGTACTCGGCCTTGGCGATGAAGGTGACCTTGCGGTCGAGCACCGCGGGCAGGAAGAAGGAGTCCGAGAAGGACAGGTGGTTGCTCGCCAGGATCGCCGGCCCCTCGGCGGGGATGTTCTCCAGGCCCTCGACCCAGGGGCGGAACGCCAGCTTCAGCGAGTTGCCGATGGAAAACTTCATTGCGCCGTAGATCAACGCCACTCCTTCTGTGTCCGACGCAAAGACCTTAACCCGCGCGGCGGCCCGCCTCCTCACCGTGCGTGGCGCCGCGGCCGCACCCCGCACGGCACACCCTTCCCTGCGGACCTATCCGGGCGGCTGGGCTTTGCGTACCCTGCAGTTACGAGCTTTCGCCGCAGGCCGGCGCTCTTCACTCATCCCGATTGCTCCACGCTTCCCCTTTACCGAACGGAGTCCTCCGGTGCCGCTCCTCCCCGGGGCCGAGCCGTTCCGCCATGAAGGCGGTCGGGTCGGCGTCCTCGTCTGTCACGGCTTCACCGGCTCCCCGCAGTCCGTCCGCCCCTGGGCCGAGTACCTCGCGGCCCGCGGCCTCACCGTCTCGCTGCCGCTGCTGCGCGGCCACGGCACCCGCTGGCAGGACCTCCAGGTCACCACCTGGCAGGACTGGTACGCGGAGGTGGACCGCGAGCTGCGCGCGCTGACCGCCCGCTGCGACCAGGTCTTCGTCTGCGGCCTGTCGATGGGCGGCGCGCTGTCGCTGCGGCTGGCCGCCCGGCACGGCGACGCCATCAGCGGCCTGGTCGTGGTGAACCCGGCGAACAAGGTGCACGACGCGGCGGCCCCGCTGCTGCCGGTGCTGCGCCATGTCGTCCGTACGACCAGGGGCCTGACCAGCGACATCTGCCAGGCGAACGCGATGGAGACCGGTTACGACCGGGTGCCGCTGCACGCCGCGCACTCCGTACGGCAGTTCTTCCGCCTGGTGGACGCCGAGCTGCCGCAGGTCACCCAGCCGCTGCTGGTGATGACCAGCCCGCAGGACCATGTGGTGCCGCCGGCCGACTCCGAGCGCATCATGAGCCGGGTCTCGTCCAAGGACCTGCGGCAGAAGCTGCTGGAGCGCAGCTATCACGTCGCCACCCTGGACCACGACGCCGAGCAGATCTTCGAGGACACCTACGACTTCATCGCCCGCCTCGCACCGGCCGTGAAGGGGGAGGGGACGACCACCAGTGGGGGAGCGTGACCCGCGCGATCCTCTGGACGAGGACGCCGCCTGGGCAGAGATCGTGGCCTCCTACGGGGAGGAGCCGGCCTTTCCCGCGCCGGAGGACCGGCCGTCCGCGCCCGTCTCCGTGCGGCCGGAGGCCGGGGAACCGGAGCGCCCGATGACGGACCTGGACCTGGAGAAGGGCCTGGAGAACTGGGAGAAGGCGCTGGGCCTGGAGAAGAGCCCGGAGCCCGGCTCGGAGGAGAAGGGCCAGGAGCAGGGCCCGGAGAAGACGAGCTCGGAGGCAACGAGCTCGGAGAAGAAGCCGGAGAAGGGCACGGACGCGGAGCGGGAGACGGCGGCCGAGGGGAAGCAGCCCGGTGCCGCGGACGGACCGGGGGACGTGCCGCCCGCCGGCCGGTCCGGGGACGCCTCCGGTGACCGGCCCGGCAGTTTCGTCGTGTACGCGCCGGGCGTCGGGCCGCGCGACTGGTCGGCCGGGGCGTCCTCCGACGACGACTTCGACGAGGACGACGAGGGGCACTTCACCCCGCCCGAGCCGCCGCCGCTGCCGCAGGCCGACGTGACGACCAAGTTCGCCTGGATCGCGGTACTGGGCGGGCCGCTGCTGCTCATCCTGACGATGATCCTGCAGCAGCCGGTGACGTGGTGGATCACGACGCTGGGGATCGGCGGGTTCCTTGGCGGCTTCGCGACGCTGTTCGCCCGGATGAAGACCGATGACGAGGACGACGATCCCCGGCCCGGGGGCGGTGCGGTCGTCTGACCGCGCCGGGCCGCCCGCGGCGGGCCGCTCAGGGAGCGGCCGGCACCCGCAGCGCCGCCAGTACCGGCAGGTGATCGGAGGCCGCCAGCAGGTCCGCCTCCTGTACGCCCGGAAGATCGATCGGTACGCCGCACGCCAGGACCTCCACGCCGGAGGTCGTGAACACCCCGTCGATGCGCTGGTGCGGATCGTGCGGCGTGGAGGTGTACTCGCCGCCCCAGGGCGCGGCCTGCCAGGCGTCCGTCAGCGAGCCGGCCAGCCGCCGGAAGCTGCGGCCCCGGGGCCGGTCGTTGATGTCGCCGCCGGCCACCGCGTGCGGCGCGTCCAGCAGCGCGAGCCGCTCCAGCAGCAACCCCGCCTGCTCGTACCGCTCCGCCGCGCTCAGGCTCAGATGCGCGCTGAGCACGCCGAGCCGCGCTCCCCCGATGCGCAGCACCGCGGTCGCGAAGCCGCGCCGGTGCAGGCCGGGGGCCTTCGGCAGCAGGACGTCCTCGGCGCGCTCCACGTGGGCGCGGAGCGAGGTGAGGATCATCGGGCCGCAGGCGGTCGCGCCGCCCGTGGCGTACACCAGCTCCGATTCCCGGGCCAGGGCCGCCGCGGCCTTCCGCCAGCGGAAGAAGCGCGGCGCCTCCTGGATGAGCGCGACGTCGGGGGCGCAGGCCCGGACGACCCTGGCGAGCGCCGCCCGGTCGTCACGCATCGAGCGGATGTTGTAGCTGAGCACCCGGATGACGGCGGAGCCGTCGGACTCGGTGCGGGACTCGGGGAACATGCTCAAGGTGCCAGGGTCCTCTCGCCGGGGTCCGGTGCGTCACGCGGGCACAGACTAAGGCAATGCCCGCCACGCCTCGGAAGACGCAACGGGCATTCAACCGCAACCATCAATTGCGCAACCCCCGCGGCGACCAGCCAGGTCCGCGAGAGCGGCGCCGGTTTTGGCGCAAAGGGGGCGCTCAGCCCTGGCGTGCCAGGTCGGCGGCGCCGACGAGCCCTGCCTTGCCGCCGAGCTGGGCGGCGAGGACCTGGGCGTGCGGCCGCCACTGGTTGCCGACCAGCCAGCGCCGGAAGGACTTGCGGATCGGGTCCAGGACCAGTTCGCCCTCGTCGGAGACGCCGCCGCCGACGATGAAGGCGGAGGGGTCGAAGAGCGAGGCGAGGTCGGCCAGGCCCGCGCCGGCCCAGCGGGCCAGCTCGCGGAAGGAGTCGACGGCGACCGGGCAGCCCTGCCGGGCGGCCTCGCTGACGTGCCGGCCCTCGATGCCCTCGGAGGTGCCGTCGCCCAGGCCGAGCAGGATAGTGGCGTTCTCCGGGGTGGCGAAGGCGCGCTGCCGGGCGTACCGGAGCAGGGCGCGCCCGGAGGCGTACTGCTCCCAGCAGCCCTGGCTGCCACAGCCGCAGAGCAGGCCGTCCGGCACGACCCGGATGTGGCCGAACTCGGCGGCGACGCCGAAGCGGCCGCGGCGCAGCTTGTTGCCGATGATGATGCCGCCGCCGAGGCCCGTGCCGAGCGTGATGCAGATGACGTCGCTGTGGCCCTGGCCGGCGCCGAACTTGTACTCGCCCCAGGCCGCGGCGTTCGCGTCGTTCTCCACCACGACGGGGAGGCCGACGCGCTGCTCGACGTTGTCCTTGAGCGGCTCATGGCGCCAGTTGATGTTCGGGGCGAAGAGCACCGTGGCGCGCTTCTCGTCGACGTACCCGGCGGCGCCGATGCCGACGGCCTCGATCTGATGGCCCGCCCCGACGCTGCGGACCGCGTCGGCGATCGCCTCGGTCAGTGCCTCGGAGGTCGGCGGGGTCGGCACCTTGCACGTCTCGAGGATCGTGCCCTCTTCGTCGACCACGCCGGCCGCGATCTTCGTGCCGCCGATGTCGACGCCGATGGTGAGTCCCATGTGTCCCTCAGTTTTCCGGTCGAACCCCGCCAACGGACAACCGTACCGGAGCCGGGGGCCCACCGGAGGCCAATGGATCACCAGTCGGACGCCTGAACCGCTCCGGGCCGTCAGTCGAGATCGATGCGCTCGCTGCCGCCCGCGCCCGCCGGGCCCTCGTCGTCGCGCCCGTCGCCGGGCCGCTCCGGCCCCTCCGCCTGCGGACCGCGTGCCGTGGCGTCCCGGCCGTCGGCGGCACCCTGGGTCCAGCGCCGCTCCCCCGCCTCGACGGCGGAGCGGTAGGCGGCGAGCAGCTCGGAGCCGGCCGCCGCAAGGTGGTCGAAGACGTCGGGGTTGCGTTCGATGACCGGCTCGACGGCGGCCCTGGCCTGCCGGAGGAGGTGATCGACCGCGCCCTTGGCGGCGAGGCCGCCGGCCGCGCCGGGCAGCTGGATGCCGGCGAGCTTGTCGGTGACGGCCTCGGCGAGCTTGCGCAGCTCCTCGGCGGCGCTGCCCGGCTGCCGGCCGTACTCGGCGCGGCGGCGGGCCCGCTCCGCCGCCAGATCCTCGGCGCATGCCTGTTCCCAGGCGTTGTCGTCCGTCCCCTGCGGGTTGTCGGCGGGGCGCTCGGTGTCATCGGTCATGACGGGCTCCTGGCGGCGGTACGTCGGAGTGCGGGTGCTTCCGACGTTACCGGAATGGCGGCACCTGCCGACCCGGGAAGCCCGGGGCCGGCAGCAGCGTTCACGGGCCGGCCGGCCCGCCGCGTTCCCGGGGCCACAGCTCGGGGTCGGGGGTGAAGCGGACGTGCAGTACCCCGTCGCGCAGCCCGGCGCCGGAGACGGTGCAGCGGCGCAGCGCGGAGGGGAGCGTACGGATGCGCCGGAACGGGCCGACCGTGATGATCAGTTCGTCGCCGCGGCGGACCAGTCCGAGGCTGTCACGGGCCGCGCCGGGCAGCGGCAGCCGCCAGACCAGCAGCCCGTCCTCGGCGAGGCGGTCCGCCACGGACCCGGCGAGGTCCGCGCGGCTCGTACCGCCGTCCGCCGAGCCGTCCGGCTCGCTGATCAGCCCGGTCAGCTCTGCCAGCTCTGCCAGCTCCGCCGTCCCGCGGGGATCGCGGCCCAGGTGCGGCACCTCGTGCACCGGCACCCCGGCGAACTCCTCCCGCAGCTCCTTCAGTGCGGCCTGCTGCTGGCCGGAGAGCCCGGCCAGGAACGGGTCGGCGGAGCCGGTGGGCAGCAGCCGGTTGGCGATCACGGCGTCCAGCCGGTGGCCGAAGAGCGCGAGGCCCGCGCGGGCGGTGCGCAGGTCGGCGGCGCCGGCCGGGCCCGGCTCGACGACCAGCCGCACGCTGGTGCCCGGGTCCTCGATGACGGCCTGCACGGCGGCGAGTTCGTGCTCCCAGCGCGCGGCGGTCTCGTACACCTTCTGCGCGGGCATCGGCACCCCGGCGAGCTGGGCGAGTACCGGGCGCAGCGCGCGGGCCGCCTGGCGCTCGGCGGGCAGCAGCCGGCGCAGCCCGCGGCGGGCCTGCTCGGGCAGGGCCAGCAGCCGGACGGCCCGGTCGGCGGGCGGCAGGTCGACGACGACCAGGTCCCAGGCGCCGGCCTCGTGCGCGGCGCGCAGCGCGTGCAGCAGCGCGAAGATCTCCGCGCCGGGGAGCTCGGTGAGCTCGTCCTCGTCCAGCGGGGTGGCGCCGAGCAGGTCGAGCGCGGCCGCGGCGCGCTCCTGGAAGGCCAGGAACTCGCGGCGGAAGTGGTCGGCGGTGTCGACCCGGACGGCCCACAGGCCGGGCGCGGGCTCGGTGGGCTCGCCGGTCAGCGGCGTGCCGAGGAGCGCCTCCGGGACGCCACTCTCCGGGGTGAGGAGGAGGACGCGCTGCTGCCGCCGGGCCGCCGCGAGGGCGGTGGCGGCGGCGACGGTGGTACGGCCCGCGCCGCCGGGGCCGGTGACGAGGACCGTGCGCACGCTCAGCGGCTCGCGGCCTCGTCGGAGGCGCCCGGGGCGCCGCTCTCGACGCGCTTCTTCAGGCCGGCCAGCGCGCGGTCGATGATGACCTTCTCGGCCTTGCGCTTGATCATGCCGAGCATCGGGATCTTGACGTCGACGGTGAGCTGGTACGTGACCTCGGTGTGCTTGCCGCCGTTGGCGGGCTTCAGCGCGTACGAGCCGTCCAGGGCGCGCAGCATCTGGGACTTGACGAGCGACCAGGAGACCTCGTGCTCGCCGGTCCAGGTGTACGCGAGGGTGTGGTCGTCCTTGATGGCGCCGGCGTCCAGCACGAGCCGGACCTGCTTGGCGCGGCCCTGGTCGTCCTTCTCCAGTACCTCGGCCTCCTTGACCTCACCGGTCCATTCCGGATAGCGGTCGAAGTCGGCGATCACTCCCATCACATCGGCGGGTGCCGCCTCGATCGTGATGCTAGAGCTGGTGTGTTCGGCCATCGCCGTGACTCCTCCATGCCGATTCATACCGGTGCGCCGACTCGTGGGCCCGTGTCCGGACGGTGCGGACGACCGTGTCCGACCCTGCCGCTGAAGGCTACCGCGCGGCGGGGGCGGCCCCGACCCGCGGTCGCCGGGCGTGGCCCCGTACGGCACGGGTGTCCACGGGGCCCGCGGGTCACCACTCCAGCGCGAACGGTGTCCCGGTGGCATTGAAATGGCCGACATTGATGCATTCTGTCCGGCCGATCCGCATCCGCCGGGACAGTGGCTGGTGGACGTGGCCGAAGAGGGAGTAGCGCGGGCGGGTCCGGTGGATGGCGTCGAGGAGGGCGCGGCTGCCGCGTTCGAAGCGGCGGGCGACGGTGTCGTAGCAGAGGTCGGGGATGTCGGGCGGGATGTGGGTACACAGCACGTCCACCTCGCCGACCGCCTCGATCTTCGCGGCGTACTCCTCGTCGCTGATCTCGAAGGGCGTGCGCATCGCGGTGCGCAGGCCGCCGCCGACGAAGCCGAAGACCCGGCCGCCGATCTCCGCCCGCTGGCCGTCCAGGACGGTGGTGCCGGGACCGGCGAACTCCGGCCAAAGACCGGGGAGATCCACATTGCCGTAGGTGGCGTACGTCGGAGTGGGGAACGCGGCGAACATTTCGGCGTACTGCTTGCGTACCGCGCCCTCGATGGCGGCGTGCTTGTCCCGCCCGGCCCACAGCCGTCTGCCCAGCTCGCGGGCCTCCTCGAAGCGGCGGGCCGTGCGCAGTTCGACGAGCCGGTCGGCGTTCTCGGTGCCGAAGAGGTCGGGGAAGATGCCGCGCGAGTGGTCGGCGTAGTCCAGGAAAAGGACCAGGTCGCCGAGGCAGACCAGGGCGTCGGCACCGTCGCCGGCAGTGGCGAGGTCCCGGGCGTTGCCGTGTACGTCACTGACCACATGTACGCGCATACGGCTCAGATTAGGCCCCTGGGCCGGGCGCCGGGAGACCGCACCGACCTGCGGTTACTTCCGAGTCACCGAAAATCTGGACTACGCTTCGCGGGAGCCGTCCGGATATGTGTGACGCATAAAACATCTGGGCGGGACCCCCTATCCCCGAAGGCATACCGATGGGTAACGTCCGGGCAGTCCAATCCCCCTTGCCTGATCATGGACCGCAGCCGGCCTGACGCACCCCCCGCGTGGTGACGCCGGCGCCACCTAGGAGCAGCAGTCTTGCGCGAGTTCAGCCTTCCGGCCCTGTACGAGGTCCCCGCGGACGGCAACCTGACGGATCTCATCCGCCGGAATGCCGCGCAGCACCCCGATGTCGCGGTCATCGGCCGCAAGGTCGCCGGCCAGTGGCAGGACGTCACCGCCGCCGCGTTCCTCGCCGAGGTGCGCGCCGTGGCCAAGGGCCTGATCGCCTCCGGCATCGGCCCCGGCGACCGCATCGGCCTGATGTCCCGCACGCGGTACGAGTGGACGCTGCTGGACTTCGCCATCTGGAGCGCGGGCGCGGTCACCGTCCCCGTCTACGAGACCAGCTCCCCCGAGCAGATCCAGTGGATCCTGGGCGACTCCGGCGCGGTGGCCTGCGTGGTGGAGACCCCCGCGCACGAGGCCGCGGTGGAGTCCGTCCGCGACCGGCTCCCGGCGCTCGCCAACATCTGGCAGATCGAGCGGGACGCGATAGCCCGGCTGCACGCCGCGGGCGACGGGATGCCGGACGAGGAGGTGGACGCGCGCAGCGCCCTCGCCGACGCCGACTCCCCCGCCACGATCGTCTACACCTCCGGCACGACGGGCCGCCCCAAGGGCTGCGTCCTCAGCCACCGCGCGTTCTTCGCCGAGTGCGGCAACATCGTCGAGCGGCTGCGCCCCCTCTTCCGTACCGGTGACTCCTCCGTCCTGCTCTTCCTCCCGGTCGCGCACGTCTTCGGGCGGCTGGTCGAGGTCGCCTCCGTCATGGCCCCGATCAAGCTCGGCCATGTCGCGGACATCAAGCACCTCACGGACGAACTGGCCGCGTTCAAGCCGACCATGGTGCTCGGCGTGCCGCGCGTCTTCGAGAAGGTCTACAACACCGCGCGCGCCAAGGCGCAGGCCGACGGCAAGGGCAAGATCTTCGACAAGGCCGCGGACACCGCGATCGCCTACAGCCGCGCGCTGGACACCCCGGCCGGCCCGTCGATGAGCCTGAAGCTGAAGTACAAGGTCTTCGACCGGCTGGTCTACGGCAAGCTGCGCGCCGTGCTCGGCGGCCGCGCCACGCACGCCATCTCCGGCGGCGCACCGCTGGGCGAGCGGCTCGGCCACTTCTACCGGGGCATCGGCTTCACGGTCCTGGAGGGTTACGGCCTGACGGAGTCCTGCGCCGCGACCGCCTTCAACCCCTGGGACCGCCAGAAGATCGGCACGGTCGGCCAGCCGCTGCCCGGCTCCGTCGTCCGCATCGCCGACGACGGCGAGGTCCTGCTGCACGGCGAGCACCTCTTCACCGCGTACTGGAACAACGAGCAGGCCACGGCGGACGCGCTGTCCGACGGCTGGTTCCACACGGGCGACATCGGCACGCTGGACGAGGACGGCTACCTCGCCATCACCGGGCGCAAGAAGGAGATCCTGGTGACGGCCGGCGGCAAGAACGTCGCCCCCGCCGTCATCGAGGACCGCATCCGGTCGCACGCGCTGGTCGCCGAGTGCATGGTCGTCGGCGACGGCCGGCCCTTCGTCGGCGCGCTGGTCACCCTGGACGAGGAGTTCCTGCCGCGCTGGGCCACCGAGCACGGCAAGGTGGGCAAGAGCGCCGCCGAGCTGGCCGAGGACCCGGAGCTGCTGGCCGCGGTCCAGCGCGCGGTGGACGACGGCAACGCGGCGGTCTCGCGCGCCGAGTCGGTACGCAAGTTCCGCGTCCTGCCGACCCAGTTCACCGAGGAGTCGGGGCACGTCACCCCGTCCCTGAAGCTCAAGCGCAATGTGGTCGCGAAGGACTTCGCGGAGGACATCGAGGCGCTGTACCGGAGCTGAGCGCTCCCGTACGTACGACGTCGGCCGGCCCGCTTGTCCGCGGGCCGGCCGACGTCGTTCCGGAGCGGCCGGAAGTGCCTAGAGCAGCTCCTTCAGGCGCTCCGCGAGCAGGTCCCAGCGCCACTTCTCCTCGACCCAGGCGCGGCCGCGCTCGCCCATGCGGCGGCGCAGGTCCGGGTCCTGGAGGAGGGGGACGATGCGGTCGGCGGCGGCGGTCGGGGAGCCGCCCGGCACCACCCAGCCGGTCTCGCCGTCCAGCACCGCGTCCGGGGCGCCGCCGGAGTCGCCCGCGACGACCGGCAGCCCGGTGGCGGACGCCTCCAGGTAGACGATGCCCAGGCCCTCCACGTCCAGGCCGCCGCGCCGGGTGCGGCAGGGCATCGCGAAGACGTCGCCCGCGCCGTAGTGCGCGGGCAGCTCCGTCCACGGGACGGCGCCGGTGAAGTACACGTCGTCGGCGACGCCGCGGGTCTCCGCGAGGGCGCGCAGGTCCTTCTCGTACGGGCCGCCGCCGACGATCAGCAGGGCCGCGTCCGGCACCGACGCGCGGATCCGGGGCATGGCCTCGATCAGGGTGTCCTGGCCCTTGCGCGGCACGAGCCGGGAGACGCACACCACGACCGGCCGGCCGGCGAGCCCCAGGCGCGCCCGCACCTGGTAGCCGCCGGAGCCGGGGTGGAAGGTCTCCTCGTCCACGCCGGGCGGCAGTTGGACCATGCGCCCGGCGGCCGCGGGGGTCAACGCCCGCGCGATCCGGGAGCGGGTGTACTCGCCGAGGTACGTGATCGTGTCGGTGCCCTCACCGATCCGCCGCAGCAGCTCCCGCGAGCCCGGGAGCTGCGCCCAGCCCGCCTCGTGGCCGTGCGTGGTGGCCACGATCCGGCGCGCGCCCGCCTTGCGCAGCGCGGGCGCCATCAGCCCCAGCGGGGCCGCGGCGCCGAACCACACGGACGTACAGCCGTGTTCGCGCAGCAGGGCCGTTGCGCGGCGGGTGACGCGGGGGGTGGGCAGCAGCATCGTGGTGCGGTCCCGGACGACGGGGTACGGCTGCTCGGCGTCGAACGCCGCCGTCGCCGCGAGGCCGTCCGCGCTGCGCTTCCAGGTCGACGCGTAGACGACGACCTTCTCAGGGTCGAGGCGGAGCGCCATGCTGTGCAGGAATGCCTGGATTCCGCCGGGACGGGGCGGGAAGTCGTTGGTGACGATCAGGGTCTTGTCCATCGGGGCCGACAGTAGCGCGTGGGCCGCAGGGCGCCCCGTAAGGGGCGCGGGGAACTGCGCGAGCAACCACAGCGGCGGGAAAGGCGAGGGCCTCGTACCTCAGCCCAGCACACGCTGCACGTACGCCTGCCAGCGCTGGGTGAATTCCGCCGTCGAGACGTGCAGTTCGTCGCGGAGGGTGCGGTCCAGGCCCGCCGCGCCCCTCGGGGCCGTCGCCATCGCCCGGTAGAAGGCCGCCAAGCGGCCTTCACCCCACGTGTCGGCGATCAGGCGGCAGGCCAGCCAGGCGCCCTCGTATGCGCGGTTCAGGCGGTCGGCGCCCGCGTCGAAGGTGAAGTCCGCGGCGGTCGGCAGCCGCTCCGGAAGGCGGCCGGCGGCCACCGCGCGGGTCAGTTCGGGCGCGGCGGCGCGCGGCGTGCGCCGCGCCGTGCGGTACGCGGTCCAGTCGGCGAAGCCCTCCGAGAGCCACAGCGGGGTGGCGGCCGTCGTCACGGCACGGGTGGCGACGTGGGCCGTCTCGTGGGTGAGGACGATCCTCCGGCCCAGGGAGCTCAGCTCCCCGTACGCCTGCGGGTTCACGATCACCCGATCCGCCGGTGCCCGGTTCGAGGCGCCCGCCTCGCCCGTGGTGACGGCCGCGATCCCCGTGTACGCGGAGTCGTCCGAGGAGCCCAGCAGCTCGGCCATGCGGCGCACCGATTCCGGCGCCTCGACCACCACCTTGCGCGACCAGCGGCCCGGCCAGGCGTCCGCGACGGCCGGCACCGCGGCGTCCGTGCGCCGGGCCAGCTCGCGCAGGCGCGCGGCCGGCTGCCCGGTGCCCAGCACCAGGCTGCGCTCGCCGCGCACGAGCCGGACCCGGCCCTGGTCCCACAGCTGGCGCGCCGTCCGCTTGCCGTTCAGCGCGCCGTCGGTGTCCGAGATGATCCGCCAGCGGCCGTCGCGCCGGGCGAGGGTGAGGTACTGGACGGCCGTGACGGGCGCGGTGTCGTACCCGGCGAGGCGGTAGCGCAGTCGGACCTCGGCGGCGACCCGGGGGCCGCTGTCCGCCGCGGTGGGCAGCGGGAACGCGCCGGTGCGCACGAGGCGGTAGCGCCAGTCGGCGAGCGGCACGCCGCGCAGGTTCGCGAACATCTCGCGCTGCCGGTCCCGGAAGCCGTCCGCCGCCGGGTCCACCGAGGCGAGGAAGGCGCCTTCGTCGCGGTCGCGGACGGCGGCGGCGCGGGCGTCCAGCACCTGCTGCACGGCTGTACGGTCGGTCACTTCGCGGGCGGGGCCCCCGCAGCCCGTGAGCGCCGCGAGCAGCAGGGCAAGACAGGCCGCCGCCCAGGTCACCGCCGTGTGCCGCCGGTACGGCCGCCGCTTTTCCGCCACCCGCCGAATCGTACGCGCGAGCGGATACCGGTAGGCAGCATTCGGACCCTTGGCAGCCGCTTCCGGCGGAACCGGCCTCAGACGCGGGTCACCCCGGTCACCGGCATCATGCCGACCGGGTCGTAGCGCACCTGCGCGCCCGGGTGCGGCGCGTGCACGACCTGGCCGTTGCCCACGTACATCCCGACGTGGCTGGCGTCGGAGCGGTAGATCACGAGGTCGCCGGGGCGGGCCTGGGAGAGCGGGACCTGCCGTCCGGCGTGCCGCTGCGCCTGCGAGGTGCGCGGCAGGGAGACCCCGGCCCTGGCGTACGCCCACTGCATCAGCCCGGAGCAGTCGAAGGACCGCGGGCCCGACGCGCCCCAGACGTACGGGGCGCCGACCGCCGACCGGGCGGCGGCCACCGCGAGCCCGGACCGGCCGGCGAGCCCCGAGAGTTCGGTGAGCTCCGGGAGCGCGCCGTCGCGGGCGCCGCGCGAGGCGCGGGTGTACGCCGCCCGGTCGCGTGCGGGCAGTGAGGCGAGGAGCTGCCGGGCCGCGTCGAGCTTGCGTTCGACGGCTTCCTTGTGGCGGGCGACGGCGCGCCGGGCCTCCTCCAGCCGGGCCAGCCGGCCGGCGGCCGCCCGGCGCTGCTGCTGCAGCATCCGTTCGGCGTCCACCAGCCGGTTGAGCCGCCCGGCCTGGGCGGTGCCGAGCCGGTTCAGGGTCTGCGCCTTGTCGAGGTAGTCGGCGGGGCGCGCGGAGAGCATCAGGGCGAGCGAGGGGTCCACGCCGCCGGACCGGTACTGGGCGGCGGCCATCGCGCCGAGCCGGTCGTGCAGCCGGTTGACCCGTTCCTGGGCGCGGGCCGCGCGGTCCTGGAGGACGGTCACCTGGTCGCGAAGCTCGGTGCTGCGTTCCTTGGCGCCGTTGTACCGCTCGGTGGCCCGTTCCGCCCGTGCGTAGAGCGCGTCGACGCGTGCGGTGAGCTTCGCGTGGCTCGCGGTGCGGCCGGTGCCGGTACCTGGGTCGGCGGTCGCGGGGACCGCGGTCAGCGCGGCGGCGGTGGCCGCGGCGGCTGCCGAGATCAGGGTGAGCCGTGCCGGGCCCTGCGGGCCAGCCGGTGAGGAACGGCGGTGGGACGCCACGTGAGGCCGCACTCCCTTCCCGTGCAGTCCCTGCCGCCCGGGGCGGGCGGTCGTATCCGGCGACTGCGAGGGCAGACAGTAATCGCGCCGGTACACCCCGGCCAAAGACCTCCGTACCCGCACAAAAATCCGCCTCGCCGGTGACTGTGCAGGTCACCGGCGAGGCGGTAAGTCAGGGGTGGCTGCCGCAATTCCCCCGATCGGGCGGCACGTTCGGACGTTTCCGGCGTGTCGGGCCGGCCGTCGTCACGGAGCGTCAGCCGCGTACGGCGTCAGACGCGGACGCCGTACATGAAGGGCATGTTGTCCATCGGCTCGAAGCGCACCGCGGCACCGGGCTTGGGCGCGTGCAGCACCTGGCCGTTGCCCGCGTACAGGCCGATGTGGTGCAGGTCGTCGTAGAACATGACCAGGTCGCCGGGCTTGAGCTGGCCACGGCCGATCTGGGTGCCGGCGGTCGCCTGCTCCTGCGAGGTGCGCGGCAGCGACTGGCCCGCCTGCTGGTACGCCCACTGGGTCAGGCCCGAGCAGTCGAACGAGGAGGGGCCGGTGGCGCCCCAGACGTAGGGCGATCCTATCTTCGTCTTTGCGGCGGCGAGGGCCGCGGCGGCCCGCTGCGAGCTGGGGACGGCGGTACCGAGGTCGACCCGGCTGTTGGCGCGGTTGGCGCGCTCCTCCTTGGCCTCGAGCGCCTCGCGCTCCTTGGCAGTGAGGGTGTTGAGCAGCTCCTGCGCCTCGGCGAGCTTGCCCTGGATCTCGTCCTTCTTGTCGCCCAGCGCCTTGCGGGTGTCGGAGAGGTCCTTGATCTTGCCGGCGGCCTCTTCGCGCTCCTGCGACAGGGTGCGCTGCTTGTCCGCGATGACCTTCAGCTGCGACGCCTGCTTGCCGCTCAACTGGTCGAGTGTGGACGCCTTCTCCAGGTAGGTGTCCGGGTCACCGGAGAGGAAGAGCTGCACCGAGGGGTCGATGCTGCCGCTGCGGTACTGGCCCGAGGCGACCGATCCGATGCCCTTGCGGAGCTTGTTCAGCTCCTCCTGGCCACGGGCGACCTTGTCCTGGAGGCGGTCGACCTCCTTCTGCAGCTCCTGCTGGTCCTCCTTGACCCCGTTGTACTTCTCGGTGGCCGCCTCGGCCTCTTCGTAGAGCTTGTCGACCTTGGACTTGACTTCTTCCTTGGTCGGCTTCGGGGCGGCCTGGGCGGACCCGGCCTGGGAGGAGAGAGCGACGGCCGCCGCTGCGGTCGCGGTGAACACGGTGACGCGAGTGCGGCTCGGCTGCTTGGGTCGACGGTGGGACGCCACGGAGGCGAGCTCCTTCTTCCTTCAGCCGCCTACCGGGTGGTGGGGGGAACTGGGGTCCCCGGCTCCGCGTCAACGCCGCGGACTCGGCGGTTCCTTCACTGTTCATCCCGGTTGGATGATCAACTGCATGAAGGTTCGGGGCCGACCTTAGTAACCGAGTTGTGATCGCTTCAAATCTTCACGGGAAAAAACTTCGCCACACGCGCATCCTTTACCAATGTGGCACCGCCCGTAGCAGGTAATTGACGCTCCGAGACCGCCGGAAGGGCCGCGGAGTGTTCTATCCCACACCTTCCGCACCACGGCCGGGGCCCGTTCAGGTACGGGCAAGTCGCTTGAGAAGAAGGGCCGATGCCACCGGGCGGGCTCCCGCCTTCGCCACGCCGTCGGCCACTTCGCGGTCGGTGGAGACCACGACCACGGGACGGCCGGGCGGTTCGGCCCGTACCAGCTGACGAATCAACTCATCTGCCGTTACGCCCGGTTTGCTGAAAAGAACCCTTACGCCCCGCGGTGGGGCGAGCAGTACCGGCGCGGCCAGCTCGGCGCCGTCGAAGACGCACGTCATCTCGGCGCCGGTCTGCGCGGCCAGTACGGCCAGCCCGCCCAGCAGCCGCAGCCGCTGCTTGTCCAACGGCATCGTCGGATAGCCGGTCTTGGTGACGTTGTAACCGTCCACCACGAGGTGTGCCTGCGGCAGCGCCAGGAGCTGGTCCAGCAGCGCCGGGTCCGTTTCGGACAGGGCGCGCGCCGCGACGTCCTTCGGGGTCATCCGGCCCGGCTCGACCGCGTCGACCGTGTCGGCGGGGTGGACATTGGCGGGCGGCAGCGCCAGTTCGCGACGGAGCCCCTGGGCCGCGTCCAGGACGGTGTCCAGAAGCAGTCGCAGGCGCATGTCCTCGACACTGCGCCCCTCCCGTGCGGCGCGGCGCCCCGCTTCGAGCGCCGATTCCGCCTCCGCGACCCGGGCTTTGAGCCGGCGCATCTCGCTGTCGGTGGTCGCCTTGTCCGTGGCCGCCGCGGAGCGCAGCGACTCGGTCTCGGTCTCCGCCTTGCGCGCCGCGGCCTGCGCGCGCTTCACGTCGCTGAGCGCGCTGCGCAGCTTGCGCTGCAGCACGTCGTTCTCCTTGCGCGCCGCTTCGAGGTCGCCTCTCGCCCGGTCGGCTTCCGCGCGGGACGCCGCCCGCGCCTCGGCCAGCTCCTCCCGCAGCCGGGCGAGCTCCCGCTCGGCCTCCTCGCCGGCCCGCTGCTCGTCCGCGCGCCGGACCTCCTCGCCCGCGGCGGCGACCAGCTTCGCCCAGCCCGGCGGACGCAGAACGTACGCCGCCGCCGCGACGTCCTGCGGGTCGGCGGCGGCGGGCGGGGTGCCCTGCTGGAGGGCCTCGGCCAGTTCGGCCTGGGTCTCGCGCAGCCGGGCCGCGATCCGCTGCCGGAAGACCGGATCGCTCTCCAGGGCCGCGGCCATCGCGTTGCCCGCGAACTTCACCCGCCGGGATGGCGTAAAACGGGCGTATTGCCGCAGAGGTGGGGGGAGTTCGGCGACCGTCAGGCCGCCGAAGGACTCCGCGGTGAGCGCCACGACACGGCGCCGCACGCCCTCGGGCAGGGGACGGTCGAGCACTTCGTCGGCCGCACCGGCCTCCGGGTCGCGCTCTTCCCCCTCATGCCCTGCTGGACGCTCCACCACTGCTGCACCGCTCCGATCTCAGGCGTCCGCGCCGGGGCGGTCCACCAGCTCGATCTGGTCGACCGCGTTGCACCAGCGGCAGCGGACGGACTCGATGCTCTCACTGAGCACCTCGCGCTCCTCAACCTTGGGCTCACCGGCCAGGTCGAGGTGGACGTACTCCACCACCTTGGACTGGCGGGTCACGTCGAAACGCGTGAGGTTGCCGCACAGAGTGCAGCGCCACCGGGTTTCGGCCGTCGGCAGGGGAACAGCCATTGTGTCGTCCTCTTTCGTCAAGCGTGGTGCGGTTGTGCGGGCTCTCGCGGTGCGCCGTCGAACTGCGGAGGTACGGAAAGTACTGCCCGTAACCCTACGGCCTGGTGGCGACCGGGTGCCGTCCCCGCCCGGGTACCGGAACACGGCGAGGCACTCTGTCCCCTTTGTGGCTATTACGCCATGATCACTTCATGTCGGCCTCGTTTCCGTCCCCGCGGACCGTGTTCTCCCGGATGACCAACATCCTGATCGGCATCTGCTGCGTGGTGTTCGTCATCGGCCCGGCCTCGGGGCTGAACGGGATACACGGCACCGGTGAATCGCTCCTGCAGGCCCAGAGCGCGTACTTCGCCCGTTGGGGCGTCATCCCGCGCGACCTGTGGAGCGGCGACCCGCAGGCCCTGCTCACCCCGCTCACCGCGCTCTTCGTGCACGGCAGCTGGCTGCACCTGCTGGGCAACATGCTCTTCCTCTATGTCTTCGGGGGCATGGCCGAGGCCAGGATGGGCCGGCTGCACTTCGTGGTCTTCTACATCCTGACCGGCTACGTGGCCCTGATGGGATACGCGGCGGCGCACGCCGAGTCGGGCCAGACCCTGGTCGGCGCGTCCGGATCGATCTCCGGCGTGCTCGGCGCCTTCCTGTACCTCTTTCCCCGCGCGCGGGTGACCAGCCTCTTCCCGTTCCTCTTCTTCCTGCCGCTGCGCTTCCCCGCCTGGGCGGTGCTGCTCTTCTGGTTCGTCCTCCAGTGGCTGGCGGCCCAGCGCGCGGTCAACGGCCCCGGCGTCGCCTACCTGGCCCACGTCGTCGGCTTTGTGCTGGGCTTCCTGTACGCCTGGGTCCGCTACCACGTACCGGACGCTCCACCGCAGGCCCCCGCCGGGGCCCCCGGTAGGGTGGAGCCCACAGAACGGCCGACCGAGGGAGAGAGCCAACCGTGATCACTTCGATCGTGCTCATCAAGACCAGCGTGGACCGGATCCCGGAGATCGCGGAGAAGATCGCGACGATCGAGGGCGTCAGCGAGGTCTACTCGGTCACCGGCGCGCACGACCTGATCGCGATGGTCCGGGTCCGCGAACACGACGACCTCGCGGACGTCATCCCCGGCCGCATCAGCAAGGTCCCCGGCGTCGCCTCCACGGAGACGCACATCGCGTTCCGCACGTACTCCCAGCACGACCTGGAGGCGGCGTTCGCGATCGGGCTCGAAAGCTGACCCTCAAGCCCGTCCGGCGTTTGAGGACAATCCTGAACGCCGAACGGCCACCGGCCGGCAGCGGTCCCTCAGCAGGACCACCACCGGCCGGTTCTTCCGCGGCTCAGGCCGCTGCGCCGCGATCCGGCACGCAGCGCCCCTCCTCGGTCCGGTAGGACCACTTCGCACCGTCCCGCACAAGCTCCGTCACGGCGGTGACGAACCGCTCGACGTGCTCATCGGGCGTCCCCGCCCCGAAGCTCACCCGGATGGCGTTCAGCGACCGCTCCCCCGGCCGGGCGTCCGGCGCGCCGCACTCGCCCGGGTCCTGCGGGTCGCTGCCCAGCAGGGTGCGCACCAGCGGGTGGGCGCAGAACAGCCCGTCCCGTACGCCGATGCCGTACTCCGCCGACAGCGCGGCCGCGAAGTGCGAGCTGTTCCAGCCCTCCACGACGAACGACAGCACGCCCACCCGCGGCGCGTCGTCGCCGAAGAGCGACAGCACCTTCACCTCGGGCACCTCGGCGAGCCCCGCCCGCACCTTCGCGATCAGCTCCTGCTCCCGCGCGACCAGGTTGCCGAACCCGGCCTCGGTCAGCGCCTTGCACGCGGAGGCGATCGAGTACACCCCGATCACGTTCGGCGAACCGGCCTCGTGGCGGGCCGCCGTGGTGTGCCACTCCACCTGCACGCCGCCGTCCTCGCGCCGCGCGACCTTGCGGCTCGCGCCGCCGCCGGCCAGGTACGGCTCGGCGTCCTGCAGCCAGTCGGCGCGCCCGGCCAGCACGCCGGACCCGAAGGGCGCGTACAGCTTGTGGCCGGAGAAGGCCACCCAGTCCACGTCCAGCTCGGCGATGTCCACCGGGTGGTGCGGGGCCAGCTGCGCGGCGTCCAGCACGATGCGCGCGCCGTGCGCGTGCGCCGCGGCGGCCAGTTCGCGCACCGGCCACAGCTCACCGGTCACGTTCGACGCGCCGGTCACGCACACCAGCGCCGGGCCGTAGGGCTCCCGCTCGGCGAGCGCCTTCTCCAGCGTGTCGACCGCCTGCTGCGGGGTCCGCGGGGCGTTCAGGTACGTCACCTCGACATCCGCGCGCTGCTCCCAGGGCAGCAGCGACGCGTGGTGCTCGGTCTCGAAGACGAACACCCGGGTGTGCGCGGGGAGCGCGCCGGCCAGCAGGTTGAGCGAGTCGGTCGTGGAACGGGTGAAGACCACCTGGTCCGTCTCGCGGCAGCCGAGGAACTCCGCGACCGTCTGCCGGCTGTTCTCGAAGAGGTCGGTGGACAGCTGGGAGAGGTACCCGGCGCCGCGGTGCACGCTCCCGTAGTACGGCGCGTACGCGGCCACGTCGTCCCACACCCGCTGCAGGGCCGGGGCGCTGGCGGCGTAGTCCAGCGCGGCGTAGCCGACCTCGCCGCCGGTGACGAGCGGGACGCGCACGTCGCGGCCGAGGACGGGGAGCGGCGCGGTGCAGGCGGGGTCGGCGTCGGCGGAGTCGGCGGTGGCGAGGACGGTTTCAGGGCGCACGGACATGGCGGAGTCTCCCGGAGGCGTACGGAGTAGGCGAATGACACGCACGGGGCGTGGAAGGACCCGCGGGCGCACGGACACCTGGTACAGAACAGAGGGGCGCCACAGGCGGGGTGTTCGGAAAAAGGGGCCGACCGGCCCTATCGCATTCGCTGCATCACGGAAGAGCTCCCTCGATAACCAGGATCCCTGGCGAGGGATCCGCGCTTGCCGCAGACCTTGCTGCCTGCGGCCTGGTCATCACCCGGGGCACCCCGCCACGGACGGAGGGTTGCCGGACAGCAAGCCGGGGCCTAATCGCTGTCACTCGTGACCTGGCGAGAATCATGCCACATGATCGGAACGCCGCAAGGGGTGTCCGGGATACGGACACCCCTCGCGTCGTAGGCGGTTACGCGTTCGACGCGGCCACCCACCGGTCCAGTACCCGCTGTGCCGCACCGGAGTCGATCGACTCCGCCGCCCTCGCCATCCCCGCCGCGATCTGCTCGTTCAGCGGGGCGTCCGTCGGGTCCAGGGCCACCAGCGCCGCGGCGGAGTTGAGCAGCACCGCGTCCCGTACCGGACCGGTCTCCCCGGCCAGCAGGCGGCGGGCGACGTCCGCGTTGTACGAGGCGTCCGCGCCGCGCAGCGCCTCCACCGGCACCAGTTCGATGCCGACGTCGCGCGGGTCGAAGGGCACCTCGCGCACGGTGCCGTCCCGGACCACCCACACCGTGGACGTGGCCGTGGTCGTCAGCTCGTCCAGGCCGTCGTCGCCGCGGAAGACCAGCGCGGAGGAGCCGCGCTCGGCGAGAACGCCGGCCAGGATGGGCGCCATCCGGGCGTCCGCGACGCCGGTGGCCTGGGCCGCGACCTTGGCCGGGTTGGTGAGCGGGCCGAGCACGTTGAAGGTGGTACGGATGCCCAGCTGGCTGCGGGCGGGCGCGACGTGCCGCAGCGAGGGATGGAACTTCACCGCGAAGCAGAAGGTGATGCCGGCCTCCTCGGCGACCTCCACCACCCGGCGCGGCGTCAGGTCCAGGTTCACGCCGAGCTTCTCCAGGACGTCGGAGGCGCCGCTGGCGGAGGACGCGGCGCGGTTGCCGTGCTTGACGACCTTCGTGCCCGTGCCGGCCACCACGACCGAGGACATGGTGGAGATGTTCACGGTCTTGGCGCCGTCGCCGCCGGTGCCGACGATGTCCACGCTGCGGCCCGGCACCTCGATGAGGTTGGCGTGCTCGTACATCGCGCGGACCAGCCCGGAGATCTCCGCGACCGTCTCGCCCTTGGCGCGCAGCGCCACCGCGAAGCCGGCGATCTGCGCGTCGCTGGCCTCGCCGCGCATGATCCGGTCCATCGCCCACTCGGTGGAGTCGGCGGAGAGGTCATGGCCTTCGAGGAGGGCGTTCAGCACGCCCGGCCAGGTGCGGGCCGCCACGCTGCCGCCGCCATCCGGGGTCACAACGTTCATGGTCCACGCTCCTGGGTGAGTCAAGAATCTTCACAGCGAGCCTATCGGGCCCGGGGATACGCCGGAGGGCCCCGTCCGGTGCTCGGACAGGGCCCTCTGGGTGGCGTTCTCTGCTACGTGCTCGGGGTCACGGTGTCGGTACCGCTCCCCCGTGGAGATCAGTGGTGGCCGTGGCCGCTGGTGATCTCCTCGTACTCCTCCACCGTCGGCTTCGGAATGACGTTGTCCTCGCCGTAGAAGCCCTTGGAGAGCTTGGCGCGCAGCTTCTGCGAGCGCTTGATCTTGCGCTTGACGCCGTTCTCGTCGACCTCGGGGCCGATCTCCAGCGGCTTCGGCTGCTCGTGCTGGGTGAGCATGTGCATCTGGTCCTGCGTGAGCGGCTCGTGCACCTCGATGAACTCACCGTGCGGCAGCCGCTTGATGATGCCGGACTCGCGTCCGTGCAGCACCTTGTCGCGGTCGCGCCGCTGCAGACCCAGGCAGATCCGCTTGGTGATGATGAAGGAGAGCACCGGGCCCACGAAGAACGCGATCCGGACGAACCAGCTGATCGAGTTGATCGACAGGTGGAAGTGCGTCGCCCACAGGTCGTTACCGCCACCGACGAGCATGACCAGGTAGGCGAAGAGCCAGGCCACACCGAAGGCGGTACGGGTCGGGGCGTTGCGCGGGCGGTCCAGCAGGTGGTGCTCACGCTTGTCGCCGGTGACCCAGGACTCGATGAACGGGTAGACCGCGATGGCCGCCAGGACCAGCGGGAAGATGATGATCGGGATCAGCACACCGAAGTTGATGGTGTAGCCGCCCGGGATCACCCACTCCCAGCCGGGCATGACACGGACCAGACCCTCGGCGAAGCCCATGTACCAGTCGGGCTGGGCGCCGGTGGACACCTGGTCCGGACGGTACGGACCGATGGCCCACACCGGGTTGATGCTCGCGATCGCGGCGATCACCGAGATCACACCGAAGACCAGGAAGAAGAAGCCTCCGGCCTTGGCCATGTAGACCGGCAGCAGCGGCATGCCGACCACGTTCTTCTCGGTCTTGCCGGCACCCGGGAACTGCGTGTGCTTGTGGTAGAAGACCAGGATCAGGTGCGCCACCAGCAGGCCGAGCATGATGCCCGGCAGCAGCAGGACGTGCACCGTGAAGAACCGCGGAATGATGTCGTGGCCGGGGAACTCCCCGCCGAAGATGAACATCTGCAGGTACGAGCCGACCAGCGGCATCGCCAGGATGACACCCTCGATGAAGCGGACACCGGTGCCGGAGAGCAGGTCGTCCGGGAGCGAGTAACCGGTGAAGCCGGTGAACATGCCCAGGACGAACAGCAGGAAGCCGAACAGCCAGTTGACCTCGCGCGGCTTGCGGAAGGCGCCGGTGAAGAACACCCGCATCATGTGGACCATCATGCCGGCGAGGAACACCAGCGCGGCCCAGTGGTGGATCTGCCGGATCAGCAGGCCGCCGCGGACGTCGAAGCTGATGTCCAGCGTCGACTCGAACGCCTGCGTCATCCGGATGCCGTGCATGGGCACGTAGGAGCCGTGGTAGACGACCTCGGCCATGCTCGGGTGGAAGAACAGCGTCAGGTAGACGCCGGTCAGGATGATGATGATGAAGCTGTAGAGGCAGATCTCACCGAGCATGAAGGACCAGTGGTCCGGGAAGATCTTGCGCATGTTGGACTTGGCGAGGCTGTAGATGCCCAGCCGGCCGTCCGCCCAGTCGGCGATCCGCTCGCCCCGCGGCGCCTGGCCGCGGCGCGCGTTGGTCGCGCTCGTCTCGTTACTCATCCGCGCTCCCAGAAGCTCGGGCCGACGGGCTCCGCGAAGTCGCTGACGGCTTCGAGGTAGCCGTCCTTCACCGTGATGTTCAGCTGCGGCAGGGCGTGGCCGGCCGGACCGAAGATCACGCGGCCACCGTCGGAAAGGTCGAAGGTGGACTGGTGGCAGGGGCAGAGCACGTGGTGCGTCTGCTGCTCGTACAGGGAGATCGGGCAACCGACGTGGGTGCAGATCTTCGAGTACGCCACGATGCCCTCGTGCGACCACTCAAGTTCCTGCTTGTCCTTGATGTTCTGCGGCTGGATCCGCACGAGCATCAGGGCGTCCTTGGCGATCTTCGTGTTGAACTCGTGATCGTCGTCCTCCAGGCCCTCGGGCTTGGCGAACGTCAGCGAGCCGACCGCGATGTCCTCGGGACGCAGCGGGAGGTTGGTGGACTGGTTGACCAGGCGGATGCCCTTCTTCCAGCCCGTGGTGCGGAGCTTCTTCTCCGGCAGCGGACCGAGGTCGCGCAGCAGCACCACACCGGACAGCGGCACCAGGGCCAGTGCGCCGAACATGGTGTTGCGGATCAGCTTGCGGCGGCCCATGCCGGACTCCGCGGCGCCTTCCCGGAAGTCGGCCATGACCTTGGCCTTGACCTCGGGCTCGGCCTCGATCGGGTGGCGCTCCTGCGCCACCTCGACGTCCGACATCAGCGTGCGGGCCCAGTGGACCGCGCCGGCGCCGATGCAGAACAGCGCCACGCCCAGCGTCAGGCCCAGCGCGAAGTTCAGCGCGCTGATGTGGCCGAGCGGCCAGACGTAGATGATCTTGTCGACCGGGAAGATCACGTACGAGGCGATGAAGCCGATCGTCGCGAGCATGGACAGCGTGAAGAGCAGGGCCACGGTGCGCTCGGAGCGCTTGGCCGCCTTCTCGTCGATGTCCTGGATGCGGTGCTCGTGGGGGGGCAGGCCCGGGTCGGCGAAGGGGTTCTCCTTCGTCGCCACGTCACCGTGGGCGCCATCGCGCCCACTGGGCAGGATTTCTTCTGGCACGTCTGCGTGTCGTCCAGTCTCACTCATGACTTCTTGGCCTTCGCTGTCCGGGCTGCGACCCAGATGGCGACCGCGACCAGTGCGCCCAGGCCGAAGATGTAACCGAAGAGGCCCTCACTGACCGGGCCGAGACCACCGAGGTCCATGCCGCCGGGGCTCGCGGTCTTGTCGCCGTTGACCTCACCGAGGTAAGCGACGATGTCCTTCTTGTTGGACTGCGAGAGGGAGCCGTCACCGAACGAAGGCATGTTCTGCGGGCCGGTCTCCATGGCCTCGTAGATGTGCTTCGGGTCGACCCCGTCGAGCGCCGGTGCGAACTTTCCGTTGGTCAGGGCGCCGCCCTTACCGGTGAAGTTGTGGCACTGCGCGCAGTTCGTACGGAACAGCTCACCGCCCTTGGCGATGTCCGCTCCGTCCTTGCTGTACTGCTCCTTGCCGGGCACGGCGGGACCGGCACCGAGCGACGCGACGTACGCCGCGAGCTGGTCGATCTCGGCCTGGCTGTAGATGTTCTTCTTCCGCGGCACCTGGGCGCCGGGCTGCTGCGCGGGCATACGGCCGGTGCCGACCTGGAAGTCGACGGCGGCAGCGCCCACGCCGACCAGGCTCGGGCCGTCGGAGGTGCCCTGACCGCCGGTGCCGTGGCAGCTGGCGCAGCCCACGGCGAAGAGCTTCTTGCCCTCCTTGATGGCAAGAGACTGGGCGGTGTCATCGGCCTGAGCCTTGTCCGCCGGCGCGAACGCGGCGTACAGCCCCCCAGTGACCGCCAGCGCGAAGAGTAGGACGACGAGCGCCGCCAGCGGATGGCGCCGTCGTGCGGAGAGCTTTTTCACGGATTACCCCGGTGTCAGGATCTTCTGCGTCGATGCTTCTGGTCTGTGTCTGTCTGAACTGCAGGTCCGGTCGGGACCGGACTACCTACTTGATCAGGTAGATCGTGGCGAAGAGGCCGATCCAGACGACATCGACGAAGTGCCAGTAGTAGGACACGACGATGGCCGCGGTGGCCTGTTCGTGGGTGAACCTCTTGGCCGCGTACGTCCTGCCCAGGACCAGCAGGAAGGCGATCAGACCGCCTGTCACGTGCAGTCCGTGGAAGCCGGTGGTCAGGTAGAACACCGAGCCGTACGGTCCGGACGAGAGCGAGAGGCCCTCGTGCTTGACCAGCTCCGTGTACTCGAAGACCTGACCGCCGATGAAGATCGCACCCATGATGAAGGTGACCACGAACCAGGCCCGGAGCTTCTTGACGTCGCCGCGCTCGGCCGCAAAAACACCGAGCTGGCACGTCAGAGAGCTGAGCACCAGAATCGTGGTGTTCGTCGCGGAGAACGGAAGATTCAGCGCATCGGCGGATTCCTTCCAATACTCGGCTCCGGTCACCGATCGGAGGGTGAAGTACATCGCGAAGAGGGCCGCGAAGAACATCAGCTCGGAACTCAGCCAGATGATGGTTCCGACGCTGGTGAGGTTCGGCCGATTGACCGACGGGTGCGCGTGCCCGGTTTCTACTGCTGTTGCTGTCGCCACGACCGACATTATGTCGGTCGCTTATCTTGCGCTCACTCCGGGGGGTCCCGTTCGGTGTGTCAAGGGGGTGTGCCCTGCTCATACGGTCCAGTGGAGGCATCCCCCGAAGGGGGGAAGCATGCCTCCACTGGACCGTATGAGCA
>NZ_NHSG01000225.1:0-4296 GCF_020024005.1 Streptomyces purpurogeneiscleroticus | reverse complement strand
GCCGGGGCTTGCCGCCGCGGGCGGCGACGGCAAGCCCCGGCGCGGCGGCACGCTGCGCGCCGCGTTCGCCGGCGGCGGCGCGAGCGAGACCCTCGACCCGCACCGCACCAACCTCTTCGCCGACGCCGCCAGAGCCAAGGCCCTCTTCGACAAGCTCGCCGACCAGGGCGCCGACCTCTCCGCGCAGCCGCGCCTCGCCGCCTCCTGGGAGCCCAACGACGGCCTGGACCGCTGGCGGGTGAAGCTGCGCAAGGCCACCTTCCACGACGGGAAGCCGGTGACCGCCGCCGACGTCCTGTACAGCTACCGCCGCATCGCCGACCCGAAGGAGGCGTTCCGCGCCAAGGCGTCGCTGGAGCCCATCGACCTCAAGGCGAGCCGGGCCGTCGACGACCGCACGGTCGAATTCGTCCTGAAGCGCCCCACAGCCGAATTCCCCAATGTGCTCGCCGCGTTCGGCGCGTACATCGTTCCCGACGGCGCGCGCGAATTCGACAAGAAGCCCGTCGGCAGCGGCCCGTTCCGTTTCGTCTCCTTCACGCCCGGCCGGTCCGCCGTCGTCGAGCGGTACGACGAGTACTGGGACGGCGCGCCGCACCTGGAGCGGCTGGAGTTCGTGATCGCCAACGAGGAGTCGGCGCGCGTCAACGCCCTCCTCGGCGGCCAGGTCGAGTACGCCCACGAGCTCAACCCGACCACCGCCCGCGCACACGAGGGCAAGGGGCAGGTGAAGATCGTCCGGCTGCGCAACAGCGCCATGCAGGCGTTCGCGATGAAGACCGACCGGGCGCCGTTCGACGACAAGCGGGTGCGCGAGGCGTTCTTCCTGATCGCCGACCGCGAGGAGCTGGTCAAGGGCGCGCTGTCCGGCGCCGGCGAGATCGGCAACGACCTCTTCGGCAAGGGGTACGAGTACTACGCCGACGGCCTGCCGCAGCGCACCCAGGACCTGGACAAGGCCCGCCACCTGCTGAAGAAGGCCGGTGCCGACGGCCTGAAGGTCACCCTGGACACCTCCCCCGTCGCCGCCGGCTTCACCGAGGCCGCGTCCATCTTCCGCGACCAGGCCGCCAAGGCCGGTGTGCACGTGAAGGTGAAGGTGGGCAGCAAGGACACCTTCTGGACCGACACCCTCGACTCCGGGACGCTGGCCAGCTACCGCTCCGGCGCCATGCCCATCGAGTCCCACATCTCCCAGCGGCTGCTCACCGACTCCACCACCAACGCCACCCAGTGGCACCACAAGGACTTCGACGCGCTCTACCAGCAGGCCCAGTCCACCAAGGACAAGAAGGACCGGGCGGCCGTCTACGAGCGAATGCAGCGCCGGCTGTACGCCGAGGGCGGCTTCCTGGTCTGGGGCTTCGCCGACTGGATCCTCGGCATGGCCGAGAACGTCCGCGGCGTCGCGCACGACGCGCCCGCCAACACCCTGGACTGGGCCCGCTTCGACAAGGTGTGGCTGGCGTGAGCGGTACTGAAGCGGTGCGCGGTACCGGTACCGCGCTCGTCTCCAGGTCCGCGCGCGGCGACGGCCTGCGCGCCTGGGTGGTCCGCCGGCTGCTGCTCGGCGCAGGCCAGACCGTGGCCGTCGTCCTGCTGGTCTTCGCCCTCACCGAGGCGCTGCCCGGGGACGCGGCCGTGGCCCTGGCGGGCGACCAGCCCGACCCGGCCCGTGTCGCGGCCATCCGCGAGGCCCTGCACCTGGACCGGCCGGCCCACGAACGCCTCGTCGCGTGGGCGGGCGGCCTCCTCCACGGCGACCTCGGCACCTCGCTGGCCTCCGGCCGCCCGGTCGCCACGTATCTCGCGAACGGCTTCGGCCCGACGGTGCTGCTCGCGGCCCTGACGGTCGCGCTGCTGATACCGGTCTCCGTCGGCCTCGGCGTGATCGCCGCGCGCCACGAGGGCCGGTTCGCCGACCGCCTCATCAGCTCCGCGACCCTGGGCATCTACGCCGTACCGGAGTTCGCCCTCGGCGTCCTCCTCGTCACGGTCTTCGCGCTCCGTCTGGGCTGGCTGCCGCCGACCGCCGTGGGCTACGGCACCGATCTGCTCGCCCACCCCGCGGCGCTCGTCCTCCCGGTCCTCGTCCTGCTCGCCCGGCCGGTGTGCTCGCTGGCCCGCCTGGTCCGGGCCGGGATGATCGACGCGCTGGCGTCGCCGTACGCCGCGCAGGCCCGCCGGTACGGCATCGCGGGCGCGCGCGTCCGGTACACGCACGCCCTCCCCAACGCCCTCGCCCCCGCGGCGCAGCAGCTGGCGCGCACGATCGACTGGCTGCTGTGCGGCGTCATCGTCGTCGAGGCGCTGTTCGTGATCCCCGGCCTCGGCACGGTCCTGATGAACGCCGTCGCCGAGCGCGACGTCCCCGTCATCCAGGGCCTCGCGGTGGTCTTCGGGCTCACCGCCGTCGTCCTGAACCTCGGCGCGGACCTGGTGGCGCGCCGGTTCACGCCCCGAGCGGCGGTGGCCGCATGAAATCCCTGACGACCACGGTCCGCCGCAGCCCGGGCCGCTTCACGCTCGCCTTCCTGCTCACCGCCGTACCGCTGCTGATCGCTCTCCTCGGCCCGCTGTTCGCGGGCGAACCCGGCCCCCGCGGCGCCTCCTTCACCCTCGGCGACGGGCACTGGGCCGGCACCGACTTCGTCGGCCGGGACGTCTGGCGGCAGGTGCTGCTCGGCGGCCGTACGGTGGTCCTCACCGCGCTGTCCGCGACCGCGCTGGCCTACGTGGTGGCCCTGCCGCTCGGCCTCATGAGCGCGCTGACCCACCGCGGCTGGCTCGAAGAGCTCCTGATGCGCCCGCTGGACGTCCTCCTCGCGGTGCCGTCCCTGCTGCTGATCCTCCTCGCCGCGGCGGTCTTTGCGCCCGGTGCCGCGGGGCTCGCGCTCCTCGTCGCCCTGGTCAACATCCCGGACGCGGCCCGCATCATCCGCGCCACCGCGGCCGAGGCGGCCGCCCGCCCGGCCGTCGAGGCGCTGCGGATGCAGGGCGAGACCTGGTGGCGGATGGCCGTGGGCTACGTCGGCCGGTCGGCCCTGCGCACCCTCGCCGCGGACGCCGGGACCCGGCTGACCGGCGTCCTGTACCTCGTCGCCACCGCCGCCTTCCTGGGCGTCGGCGTGGCGCCGGACGCCGCCGACTGGGCGGTGATGGTCGACCGCAACCGCACGGGCCTCTTCGTCCAGCCGTGGGCCGTCGTCCTGCCCGCGGTACTGATCGTCGCCCTGACCATGGGCGGCAACCTGCTCTTCGACGCGGCGCTGACGGGGCGGGGGCAGCGTCGGACACCGCTCCGCAAGCCGCTGCCGGCACGAAAGGAAATCCGCACGTGAACGGGGCCACAGACACTTCCCTGCTGCCCACCGGCGACCCGGTCGCGGAGATCGAGAACCTGCGGGTCGTGCTCGGCTCCGGTACGGGACCCGGCCGCGCGATCGTCGACGGGATATCCCTGCGGCTGCACCCCGGGCGGATCACCGCGCTCGTCGGCGCGTCCGGCAGCGGCAAGACGACCACGGGGCTGGCGCTACTGGGCGAGTACCCGCCCGGCGCCCGCGTCACCGGCGACGTACGCGTACCGGACGGCCTCATCGGCTACGTACCTCAGCACCCGGCCGCCGCCCTCAATCCCGCCCGCCGGGTCGACGCCCTCCTCCGCGACATCGCCCGCGCTCAGGTACGCGACCTGCCCCGCCGCGACCGCCGCACGGCAGTCACCGAACGCGTCCTGCGGGCCTGCGCACAGGCCCAGCTCCCGTACGCGGAAGCCCTGTTGCGCCGCTACCCGCACCAGCTCTCCGGCGGCCAGCAGCAGCGCTTCGTCCTCGCCCAGGCCCTGCTGACCGGTGCCCGCGCGGTGATCGCCGACGAGCCGACCACCGGCCAGGACGACCGGACCAAGCGCCGCATCGTCGAACAACTCGCGGCCCTGGCCCGCCAGGGCATCGCCGTCCTCCTCCTCAGCCACGACCTGGAGGTCGTCCGCGCCCTCGCCGACGACCTCTACGTCCTGCGCGCGGGCCGCGTCGTGGAATCGGGCCCGACGGACGAACTGTGGCAGTCACCCCAACACGACTGGACCCGCGAACTGTTGACGGCCACGGCACCTCCGTCCTCAGCCACAGCCACCCACTCCGGCCGCGAGGACCAGACCCCCGACACCCACTCCGGCCGCGAGGCCCAGACCCCCGACACTCACTCCGGCCGCGAGGCCCGGACCCCCGACACCCACTGCGGCCGTGAGGCCGAGATCACCGACACTCCCGGTACCGCCGACACCCCCGAGGC
>NZ_NHSG01000224.1:0-9779 GCF_020024005.1 Streptomyces purpurogeneiscleroticus | reverse complement strand
CCACCCCTTCCGCTGGCAGCGGCTGCCCGTGCCGTGGGCGGCAGTGGTCAGAGGGGCGCTGTGCGCCGGGCCGCTGCTGGGCGCGGGCGTCGCCACCGGGCACCCGGCGGCCGGCGTCCTCGCGGGCCTGGGCGCGATGCTCGCGGGCGTCAACGACCGCCCCGGCACCCGGCGCAGGGGCGTCGTGCACATCGGGCTGCCCGCGCTGGCCGTCGCCCTGGGCATGTTCGCCGGCGCCTCCCTCGCGGACGTCGGCTGGTGGCTGGTGCTCGCCCTCTTCGGGATCGGATTCGTCTCCGGCGCCGGCAGTGTCGCCGGGCCCGTGCGTTCCGCCGCCGGTATGCAGATGCTGGCCGCCGCGATCCTCGGTGCCGGTATGCCGCTGCCGCAACTGGAGCCGTGGAGCAAGGGCCTGCTGACGCTGGCCGGCGCGGGCTGGCTGCTTCTGCTGCGGCTGGTGCTGCGCTCGCCGCGGCCCCCGGGCGGCTCGCTCAGCGGCGAGCGCGCGGCCGTCGCCACCGTCTTCGACGCGCTCGCCGACGCGCTGACGGCCGTCGGCACGCCGGGCGCCGAACCGGCCAGGCGCCGGCTGACCACGGCACTGGACCGGGCCGACGAGGCCATGCGGCTGCGCCGGGTGCTGCGCCGCAGGCCCCGTACCGACGAGCGCCGGCTCATCGAACGCTTCGCCGCCGCCACCGCGCTCTGCGAGGCCAGCGTCGCCCTGCTCTGGGAGGCCCGCCCGCTGCCGGCCCGAGTGGCACAGGGCCCGCGCGCCCTCGCCAGGGCGCTGCGCTCCGGGCGGGCCCCCGGCCGGCTGCCGGCGCCCGAGACCTCCACGCCTGCGCGGAGCGCCTTCGACCGGGCGCTGCTGGATGCGGCGGTGGTCTTCGCACGCACCCAGCCGCCGGCCGGCGGCACCGCGGCGGGGGCCACGGACGAGCGGCTCCTCCGGGGGCTGCGTCCCGCCGCCCCTGTGGAGACCACGGAGCACCCCGTACCGGAGGAGGACGGCGGCGCCTGGGCCCCCTTCGGGTCGCGCGCGGCCTTCGAGACCGGGCGCTGGGCCTCCTTCGCGCGCGGCGTCGCGGGCGTGTTCGCGTGGCGGCGCGGGCCCGGCCGCCGCGTCTTCGGGCCAGCCGGGCGCGACTACGGCCTGCGGGTCGGCATCTGCATCGCCGCCTGCACCGCCATGGCGCTGCTGCTGCGCGCTGAGCACTGGTACTGGCTCCCCGCCACCGCCACGTTCCTCGTCAAGCCCGACCTCGGCCCGCTGTTCTCCCGTACGGTCAACCGTTTTGCCGGTACCGCCTGCGGCGTGCTGGTCTTCGCCGTGGCCGGCCTGGCGCTGCCCGACGCGTGGTGGCCCGTGGTGATGGCCACGGCGGGCGGCGCGCTGCTGCCCTTCGCGACCCGGCACTTCGCCCTGCAGACCGTCGCCATCACCCTCATGGTGCTGTCCTTCGTGCACGTGAGCGGCACACCGGAGGCCGCGCCCGAGCGGATCGTCGACACGACGATCGCCTGCCTCATCGTGCTGGTCGTCGGCCACCTGCCGCGGCTGGCGGACCCGCGGCGCCGGGTCGGCCCGCGGGTCGGCGCCGCGCTGCACTGCACGGAGGCGTACTTGCGGCAGGTCCTCGCGACCGAGCCGGGGACGGACACGGGGGAGCGGCTGGCGCTGCGCCGGGCGGCCTACCAGGCGCTGGGGGAGGCCCGTACCGCCGCCGAGACGGCGGCCGCCGAGCTGCTCGCGCACCGCCGCGGCGACCCCGACTGGCCGACCGTCGTCAAGGCCGCCGAGCGCATCGTGGACGCGACCACGGCGGCGGCCGTCCGCCTGGACCAGGGCGCGCAGCGGCCCAGCGAGGAGGACGCGCGGCGGCTGTGCGCCGTCCTCACGGACATGGCGGCCGCGCTGAACGCACCACGCCGCCACCGCCCCAGGCCGCTGCCGCCGCCCGCCCTGGAATCGGCCCCGGACTGCGCCACCCTCAGCGACGTCGCGGCCGAACTGGAACGGATGCGGGGGTACGCGGGGGCGGTTTGAGACGCATGGGGCGACGTCCCTCCGGTGGGGCGGTACAAGGCCCACAGGAGGGGCGCCCCTCGCCCCATCGGGTGGGGCGCCTCTTGCCTCATCGGGTGGGGCGCTCCTCGCCTCATCGGGTGGGGTGCGCGCCGCCGTTCACGTGCAGCACCTGCCCCGTGATGTGCCGCGCCGCCGGGGAGGCGAGGAACGCCACCGCGTCCGCCACGTCCGTGGGGGAGCCGGGCCGGCCGACGGCGGTCTCGGTCACCAGCTGCGTACGCCGCTCGTCCGTGAGCCGGTCCCGGAAGAACTCGGTGTCGGCGATGTAGCCGGGCGCGACCACGTTGGCGGTGATGCCGCGCGCCCCCAGGGCACCGGCCAGGTCGATGTTCCACGTCGCCAGCCCGGCCTTGGCCGCACCGTACGAACCGCCGCCCCGGTTGCCGGCGATCGAACCGATGTGCACCACCGCGCCGTCAGTGGCGAGCCGCTCCTCCAGGGCCTTCGTCGTCAGCGCGGCGCTGACCAGGTTCGCGTCGAGGTTGGCGCGGAAGTCCCGGGCGTAGGACGCCAGGTCCGATGCCGCCCCGGTGTCGAAGTCGGTGTTGCCGCCGGCGTTGTTGACCAGCACGTCGATGCTCTCGGGCAGCTCGGTGAGCAGCCGGGCGAGCGCTTCGGGATCGGTGTGGTCGCAGACCACGGCCCGGGCGCCGATACGGTCCGCCGCTTCCTTGAGCGGCCCGGTGCGGCGTCCGGTGACAAAGACGGTCTCCCCCTGCTCGGCGAAGTGCTGCGCGATCGCGTACCCGATGCCCGTACCGCCGCCGGTGACCAGGACGTTGCGTGCCATAAACTGAACCCCTCAGAGTCGTTCAGGTCTAAATTTAGAGCTAAACGTAGCAGTTGGAAGGGGCGCCGTGGCAAGCGAAGCGAGTAGGAAGGCCGGGGACGGCCGGTCGGGAGGCGGGGCTCCCTCCGACCCGGTGCGCGACATCGCCGCCGCGTGGGAGCGCGAGCGCCCGGGTACGCCCGTGTCGTCCATCGGGATCGTCACGAGCATCTGGCAGCTGGCCAAGCTCTTCGGCGACGACCGGCGCCGGGTCCTCGCCCGGGCCGGTGTGGACACCGCCACCCTGGACCTGCTCAGCGTGTTGCGGCGAAGCGGCGAGCCCTACACCCTCAGCACCCGCGAGATCGGCCGCCGCAGCATGATCACGGCTGGTGCTGTCTCGCAGCGGGTGGCCCGTGCCGAACGGGAAGGTCTCGTGGCCCGGCACCCCGCGCAGGGGCGGCCGCGCACCGTCGAGGTCACGCTGACCGCGACCGGACACGAGGTCGTCGAGGCGACCGTGGACCAGGTGCTGCACCGGGAAGCCGAGCTGCTCGACGGCCTCGCCCCCGAGAAGCAGGCCGAGCTGACCGACCTGCTCCGTACCCTCCTCCGGGACGTGCAGGACCGGCTCGGCGACGACCGGCTGACCCACGTCGGCGAGGACTGACACCGGCCGCCGCGGCTACCCCGGGCGCGGCGCGGGGCGGCATACGAAGCCCCGCGCCGCGCTGCCTACGGGATCAGCGCCCGCCCTTGTCCTTGCCGAGCAGGCCCGCGCGGCGCAGTGCGTCGGCCATCGCGCCGTTCGCGGGGGCCGCGTCCCGGCCGCCGCTGCGTCCGCCGCGGTCGTTGCCGCCGCCACCGCGCCGGCCCTGGCCGCCCTGGCCGGCGGCCGCCGTGTGGTCGTCGTCCAGTCGCAGCGTCAGCGAGATCCGCTTGCGCGGGATGTCCACGTCGAGCACCTTCACGCGCACGATGTCGCCCGGCTTCACCACGTCACGCGGGTCCTTCACGAACGTCTTCGACATCGCCGAGACATGCACCAGGCCGTCCTGGTGGACGCCGATGTCGACAAAGGCACCGAAGGCGGCGACGTTCGTGACGACGCCCTCCAGGAGCATCCCGGCCTGCAGGTCGCCGATCTTCTCGACGCCCTCCTTGAAGGTGGCCGTCTTGAACTCGGGCCGCGGGTCGCGCCCCGGCTTCTCCAGCTCGCCCAGGATGTCCGTCACCGTCGGCAGACCGAAGGAGTCGTCCACGAAGTCGGCCGGCTTCAGGGTGCGCAGCACAGCGGTGTTGCCGATCAGCGAGGGCACATCGCTGCCCGCTGCAGTGACGATCCGCCGCACCACCGGGTACGACTCCGGGTGCACGCTGGAGGCGTCCAGCGGGTCGTCGCCGCCCCGGATGCGCAGGAAGCCCGCGCACTGCTCGTACGCCTTCGGGCCCAGCCGCGCCACGTCCTTGAGCGCCTTGCGAGTACGGAACGGACCGTTGGCGTCGCGGTGCGCCACGATGTTGTCCGCCAGCCCCGAGCCGATGCCCGACACCCGCGAGAGCAGCGGCGCCGACGCGGTGTTGACGTCCACGCCCACGCCGTTCACGCAGTCCTCGACCACCGCGTCCAGCGAGCGCGAGAGCTTCACCTCGGAGAGGTCGTGCTGGTACTGACCGACGCCGATCGACTTGGGGTCGATCTTGACCAGTTCGGCCAGCGGGTCCTGAAGGCGGCGCGCGATGGAGACCGCGCCGCGCAGCGACACGTCCAGCTCCGGCAGCTCCTGGGAGGCGAACGCGGAGGCGGAGTACACCGACGCGCCCGCCTCGGACACCATCACCTTCGTCAGCTTCAGCTCCGGCTGCGCGGCGATCAGGTCGGCGGCCAGCTTGTCCGTCTCGCGCGACGCCGTACCGTTGCCGATCGCGATGAGCTCCACATTGTGCTCGCGGGCGAGCTTCGCCAGAGTGGCCAGCGAGGCGTCCCACTTCTGCTGCGGCACGTGCGGGTAGATCGTGTCCGTCGCGGCCACCTTGCCGGTCGCGTCCACGACGGCGACCTTCACGCCCGTACGGAAGCCGGGGTCCAGGCCCATCGTGGCGCGGGTGCCGGCCGGCGCGGCGAGCAGCAGGTCGCGGAGGTTGGACGCGAAGACCCGTACCGCCTCGTCCTCGGCGGCCTGGCGCAGCCGCAGCCGCAGGTCGATGCCGAGGTGGACCAGGACGCGGGTGCGCCAGGCCCAGCGCACGGTGTCCAGCAGCCAGCCGTCGGCCGCGCGGCCGCGGTCGGCGATCCCGAACTTGTGCGCGATGGCCTGCTCGTACGACGTCCGGCCCTCGGCCGGCTCGGTCTCCGGCTCCAGCGCGAGGTCGAGGATCTCCTCCTTCTCGCCGCGGAACATCGCCAGTACGCGGTGCGAGGGCAGCTCCGTGAACGGCTCGGCGAAGTCGAAGTAGTCGGCGAACTTGGCGCCCGCCTCCTCCTTGCCCTCGCGGACCTTCGAGGCCACCTGCCCGCGGGTCCACATCCGCTCGCGCAGCTCGCCGATGAGGTCCGCGTCCTCGCTGAACCGCTCGGTGAGGATGGCCCGCGCGCCTTCGAGGGCCGCGGCGGGGTCGGCCACGCCCTTGTCGGCGTCCACGAACGCCGCTGCGGCCGCCTGCGGCTCCACCGACGGGTCGCTCAGGAGTCCGTCCGCGAGCGGCTCCAGACCGGCCTCACGGGCGATCTGAGCCTTCGTCCGCCGCTTGGGCTTGAACGGCAGGTAGATGTCCTCCAGGCGGGCCTTGGACTCCGCGCCCCGGATCTGCGCCTCCAGGGCCGCGTCCAGCTTCCCCTGGGACCGTACGGACTCCAGGACCGCCGTCCGGCGCTCCTCCAGCTCCCGCAGGTACCGCAGCCGCTCCTCCAACGCGCGCAGCTGCGCGTCGTCGAGCATCTCCGTGGCTTCCTTGCGGTACCGGGCGATGAACGGCACGGTCGAGCCGCCGTCGAGCAGTTCGACCGCGGCCTTCACCTGCCGCTCCCTGACGCCGAGCTCCCCGGCGATCCTGCTCTCGATGGACCCGAGGGCCCCGGCGGCCCCGGGGGCCTGGGTGGGTCCGGTGGACTCGGTGGTTGCCGTCACGATGCTCCCGACCTGCCTTCTCGCGCTGTGCTTGAGCCTGCATTGTGCAGGGTCGCGGCACGGCCTGTCGCGTGACCCGGGCAGGAGTGCACAGGTGTGACAAGAGGCACGGCCTCCGGGGGCGGGCGGCTCGCCCCCGGAGGCGGCGGCTCAGCCCTCGCCGAACAGGTCGGCGGGGAAAGCCCCGTTGCCGACCGCGGTGGTGGTGAACTCCGTGGCCAGCTCGGTCAGCCGGGCGACGCCCTCGGCACCGAGGTGCGCGTACGGGGCCGCGTCGAGCCGGTCGGTGGCCTCCTCCAGGTCGGCGCGGAGCTTCGTACCGGCCTCGGTCAGCCCGAAGTCGGCGTCCAGGATGCCGCGGTCGCGCAGCGCCTCGCGCGCCTCCTGCCACTCCTCGGCCGACCAGCCGCGGGTCGCCAGGATCCACTTGGTGCTCATGCCGCGGCCGCTGGCGGTGTGCGAGGCCAGCGCCTCCAGGGGGCCCAGGCCCGCGTCGGCGAGCGCGATGAGGTGGCCGTCGCCGCGGTGTTCGCGCAGCAGGGTCGCGGCGTGCCAGTACGCCAGGTGCGGCGCGTCCGGTACGGGCAGGTCGGCGTGGGCGGCGTACAGCGGACGGGCGTGCCGGGAACACGCCTCGGCGGCGCGCAGCGCGAGCCGGGCCGCCTCGGCCATCTTGTCGGACTCCACCAGCTCGTCGCCCAGCAGCCGGCGCAGCGTGCTGTCGGCCGCGCGCAGCCGCGCGTCGAGCACCTGCTGCGGGGTGACGGCCGCCCAGGCGTCCGGGATGTGCCGGGCGATCAGCTCGTACTTGAAGTTGTAGAACGTCGCGGCGATGACGCCGGGGCCCACCGGGCCCATGGCGGCGGACCGGCCCAGGAAGTAGGCGGCGCTGCGGTCCTCGATACCGAGCTTCGCCAGCTCCTCGGGGAAGTCGGGCGAGAAGTACACCGTGGAGTGCAGCGGGTTGATCACGTTGTGGCAGTGCCGTCCGGCGCGGTCGGGCAGCGCGGAGCGGTCCTGCGGGGAAGCCGTTGTAGTCATGACCGCACGTTACCGACCCGTCGGTATGCCCGGTAGACCCGGGGCCGCAGCCGTGGCGGGCCCGGCCGCATGGCAGGAAAGGTGGGAAAGTCGTCATTGCCGCCATCCGGCCGCGCGCCCAGGATGGGGCCATGCCACCGCGCGACGTACTGGTCGTTCTCTTCGACGACGTCCAGAGCCTGGACGTCACCGGCCCGCTGGAGGTCTTCGCGGGCGCCGGCCTCTGCGTGCCCGGCGCCTACCGGGTCCGTACCGCCACGCTCGACGGAGGGCCGGTCCGCACCTCCAGCGGCCTGCGGATCACCCCGGACCTCGCGCTGCCGGACGCCGCCCCGCTCGACACCCTCCTGGTACCGGGCGGACCGGGCACCGGCGACCCCGACCCGCGGCTCGTCGACTGGCTGCGTACGCAGGCGCCGCGGGCCCGCCGCAAGGTCTCGGTGTGCTCGGGCGCGTTCCTGCTGGCCGCCGCCGGGCTGCTGGACGGCCACCGCGCCACCACCCACTGGGCGCTGTGCGACGCGCTGGCCGACCGCTTTCCCGGCGTCGAGGTCGACGCCGAGCCGATCTTCATCCGGGACGGCGACCTGGCGACGTCCGCCGGCGTCACATCGGGCATCGACCTCGCGCTGGCCCTCGTGGAGGAGGACCTCGGCCGGGAGGTCGCGCTGCCCGTCGCCCGCCATCTCGTCGTCTTCCTGCGCAGACCCGGCAATCAGACGCAGTTCAGCGCCCAGCTCGCCGCGCAGACCGCGGAGCGCCCGCCGCTGCGCGAGATACAGCACTGGATCACCGAGCACCCGGCCGCCGACCTCTCGGTGGACGCGCTCGCCGCCCGCTGCGGGCTCTCACCTCGCCATTTCGCCCGCGCCTTCCGCGACGAAGTCGGCATGACGCCAGGTCGCTATGTCGACAGAGTCCGGCTGGAGGCCGCCCGGCGGCTCCTTGAGGACACCACCGACGGCGTCGAACGCGTCTCCCGGCGCTGCGGATACGGCACCCCCGAAGCCATGCGCCGCGCCTTCGTGCGCGCCCTCGGCACCGGCCCGGCGGAGTACCGGCGCCGGTTCCGGCCGCACCAGCAGACCGCGTGACCCCACACGTTCCGAAGCGCCTTCCGAACACCCTCCGAAGGGACAGCCATGCAGATCGCCATCCTCCTCTACGACCGTTTCACTGCACTCGACGCCATCGGGCCCTTCGAGACGCTGCGGGGGCTCCCGGGCGCCGAGACCGTGTTCGTGGCCCAGCAGGCCGGACCCGTGCGCAACGACAGCGGGCAACTGGCGCTGGTCGCGGAGGCCACGCCGGCCGAGGTGACGCGCCCCGACATCCTGGTCGTGCCGGGCGGCCCCGACCAGGCCGCGGTGCTGACGGACGACGCACTGCTCGACTGGCTGCGGACCGTCGACGCCGCCACCACCTGGACCACGTCCGTCTGCACGGGATCGCTGCTGCTGGCCGCCGCCGGGCTGCTCAAGGGCCGGCGCGCCACCTCCCACTGGCTCGCGCTCGACCGGCTGAAGGAGTACGGCGTCGAACCCACCGGCGAGCGGGTCGTCTTCGACGGCAAGTACGTGACGGCGGCCGGGGTGTCGTCCGGCATCGACATGGGCCTGAGCCTGCTCGGCCGGCTGGGCGGCGACGAACTGGCGCAGACGGTCCAGCTGGCCATCGAGTACGACCCGCAGCCGCCGTACGACAGCGGCTCCCCGGAAAAGGCCCCGGCCAGCATCGTCGAAAGGCTGCGCGGCGACACCGGGCCGGTGCTGAAGGACCCCACCGCCCCGGCGAGCTGACCGCCTTTCGGCGACGCGCAGCTGCTGGGCTTCTGGCCGGACCGGGTCTCCTTCGGCCGGGGGCGGGCCGGACCGGCTGCGGTTGGCCGGTGGCTCACACCGTCCAGTCGAAGCGCGGTGCCCGGCGCTCCAGGAAGGCGGTGACGCCCTCCGCCGTGTCCCCGCTGCCGCGCGCCTGCTCCTCCCAGTACGCGCTCCGCTCCGGGCTCGCAGGGCCGTCGGCGAACTCCTTCGCCGCCGCCTGCGTCAGCTGCGACCGGCTCGCCAGCACGGCCGAGAAGTCCGCGACCCGCTTGTCCAGCTCGCCCTCCGGCAGTACCTCGTCCACGAGTCCGGTGCGCAGCGCCCGCTCGCAGCCGATCAACTCACCCGAGAACAGGAGGTACTTGGCGGTCGCCGGGCCGACCAGCCGCACCAGCCGCCGGGTGGACGCGGCCGGGTAGACGATGCCCAGCTTCGCCGGCGTGATGCCGAAGAGCGCGCCCTCCTCGGCGAACCGCAGGTCGCAGGCGGCCGCCAGCTGGCTGCCGCCGCCCACGCAGTAACCGCGGATCGCGGCCAGCGACGGCTTGGGGAAGGCGGCGAGCGCCTCTTCGGCGGCCTGCGCGAGGCCCCGGTTCTCGTCCCCCGACTCCCGCAGCGACCCGATGTCCGCGCCCGCGCAGAAGGTGTTCCCCTCGCCGGTCAGCACGAGCACGCGGACGGAGCAGTCCCCGGCCAGCCGCTCCACCAGCTCCGGCACCGCCCGCCACATGTCGCTGGTCATGGCGTTCCGCTTGGCGGGGTTGCTGATCGTGACGATCGCGGTGCCGTCGCTGACGCGCGTGCTGAGCCCTGGGGTCTTGGGGGTCATGCAGGGGATCGTAGAGCGGCAGGACCGGCCACGTCCCGGCCCGAAGAGCGTGATCACCACCACGCCGGGCGCCCCGCCCCTCCGCGCACCCCGATAT
>NZ_NHSG01000223.1:0-5324 GCF_020024005.1 Streptomyces purpurogeneiscleroticus | reverse complement strand
CCCGGCCCCGGCCCCCGCTCCCTCCACCGACGCCGAGATGACCCAGGTGGTCCGACCGTGAACAAGCCCCTGCGCCGGGTCGCGATCTTCTGCGGCCTGCTCGTCCTCGCCCTGCTCATCCGCGTCAACTGGGTGCAGTTCGTCCAGGCCGACGAACTGAAGAACGATTCCCACAACCGCCGGGTGGCCATCGAGCGGTACAGCATCCCGCGCGGCAACATCATCGTCGGCGACAAGCCCGTGACCGGCTCGACCACCACGGACAGCGGCGACTTCAAGTACAAGCGGACCTACAAGGACGGCCCCATGTGGGCGCCGGTCACCGGGTACGCCTCGCAGGCGTTCGACGCGAACCAGCTGGAGAAGCTGTACGACCCGGTCCTCACCGGCACCGACGACAAGCTGTTCTTCAGCCGCACGGTGGACATGTTCACCGGTGAGAAGCAGCAGGGCGGTGACGTCGTCACGACCCTGAACGCCAAGGCCCAGAAGGCCGCCTTCGACGGGCTCGGCAAGCAGAAGGGCGCGGTCGCGGCCGTCAACCCGGAGACCGGCGCGATCCTGGCGCTGGCCTCCACCCCGTCCTACGACCCGTCCAGCTTCGCCGGGATGAGCGACAAGGACGCCAAGGCGTACATCGGGCTGCAGAAGAAGAACAACCCGGACGACCCGATGCTGAACCGGGCGCTGCGCCAGACCTACCCGCCCGGCTCCACGTTCAAGGTGGTCACCGCGGCCGCGGCGCTGGAGAACGGCCTGTACACGGACATCGACGCGAAGACCAACTCGCCGCTGCCCTGGACGCTGCCCGACACCCGCGTGCAGCTGAAGAACGAGGGCAACATCCCGTGCGAGAACGCCACCCTGCGCGAGGCGCTGCGCTGGTCCTGCAACACCGTCTTCGGCAAGATCAGCGCCGACCTCGGCAACAAGAAGATGATCGAGGAATCCGAGAAGTTCGGGTTCAACGATGAGCACTTCACGCCGGTCCGCGCCGACGCCAGCATCTACCCCGAGGACAACCGGCCGCAGAACGCCATGGCCGGCATCGGCCAGGCGTCCAACCGCGCCACGCCGCTGCAGATGGCCATGGTCGCCTCGGCCGTCGCCAACGGCGGCACGCTGATGAAGCCGTACATGGTCGACAAGCTGGTCGCGCCGAACCTCAACGTCATCCAGCAGCAGCAGCCGGAGAAGCTCAGCGAGCCGCTGAAGCCGGAGAACGCGCAGAAGCTGCAGGAGATGATGGAGACGGTCGTCAAGACCGGCACCGGCACGAACGCGCAGATCCCGGGCGTCACGGTCGGCGGCAAGACCGGTACGGCCCAGCACGGCGAGAACAACAAGGACAACCCGTACGCCTGGTTCATCTCCTACGCGAAGACCGACAAGGGCACCCCGGTGGCCGTCGCCGTGGTCATCGAAGGATCCGACGCGCTGCGCAGCGACATCGCCGGCGGCCGGCTCGCGGCCCCCGTCGCCAAGCGGGTCATGGAGGCGGTACTCGACGGCAACCAGTGACTGCGGTCACGGCCATACCGGTCGCATATCAGGTAGCGGCCGCGGCCGGGCCGCGTCAGGCGTGCCGGGTACGGTATGCCCGAACAGCACACCGCCGGACCACACACAGGTGCGGTCGGGATCAACGGAGAGGGCTGGAGTAGCTATGGAAGAGCCGCGTCGCCTCGGCGGCCGGTACGAGCTGGGCTCGGTGCTCGGCCGCGGCGGCATGGCCGAGGTCTACCTCGCCCATGACACCCGCCTGGGGCGCACCGTCGCTGTGAAGACGCTGCGCGTGGACCTCGCCCGCGATCCGTCGTTCCAGGCCCGGTTCCGCCGGGAGGCCCAGTCGGCCGCCTCGCTGAACCACCCGTCCATCGTCGCGGTCTACGACACCGGCGAGGACTACGTCGACGGCGTCTCGATCCCGTACATCGTGATGGAGTACGTCGACGGTTCGACGCTGCGTGAGCTGCTGCACTCCGGCCGCAAGCTGCTGCCCGAGCGCTCCCTGGAGATGACCATCGGTGTGCTCCAGGCCCTGGAGTACTCGCACCGGGCCGGCATCGTCCACCGGGACATCAAGCCGGCCAACGTCATGCTCACCCGCACCGGCCAGGTCAAGGTCATGGACTTCGGCATCGCCCGCGCGATGGGCGACGCCGGCATGACGATGACGCAGACCGCCGCGGTGATCGGTACCGCTCAGTACCTCTCCCCGGAGCAGGCCAAGGGCGAGACCGTCGACGCACGCTCCGACCTGTACTCCACGGGCTGTCTGCTGTACGAGCTGCTGACCGTGCGGCCGCCGTTCATCGGCGACTCGCCGGTCGCGGTCGCCTACCAGCACGTACGCGAGGAACCGCAGCCGCCGAGCAACTTCGACTCCGAGATCACGCCCGAGATGGACGCCATCGTCCTCAAGGCGCTGGTCAAGGACCCGGACTACCGCTATCAGTCGGCGGACGAGATGCGCGCCGACATCGAGGCGGCGCTGGACGGGCAGCCGGTCGCGGCCACCGCGGCGCTCGGCGCCGTCGGCTACGACCAGGACCAGCCCACCGCGTCGCTGCGCCCGCAGGACCCGGCGGGCGCCACGTCCATGCTGCCGCCGGTCAACCCCGACGACGGCGGTTACGGCTACGACGACCGTCCGGACCGGCGCCGCGGCCAGAAGAAGAACCACACCTCCACGATCCTGCTGATCCTGGCGGCGGTCCTGGTACTGATCGGCGCGATCTTCATCGGCAAGGCGATGTTCAGCGGCGGCAAGGCCGACGGCGACCTCGCCGTGCCCAGCCTGGTCGGCAAGACCCTCGACGAGGCCAAGGAAGCCGGCCGCAACGGCGACTTCGAGGTGGTCAGGGGCGGCAGCAAGACCTGCGACAACGTCAAGAAGGGCCAGGTCACCAAGCAGAACCCGAAGCCCCCGGCGACCATCGGCAAGGGCGACACGGTCACGGTCACGATGTGCACCGGGCCGGCCAAGGTGACCGTGCCGGACGTCCTGGGCTACACCTTCGACAAGGCCAAGTCGATCCTGGAGAACAAGGGCTTCACGGACGTCCAGCAGACGACGGAGCAGTCCGACCAGACCCCCGGCAAGGTCATCCGGCAGGACCCCGAGAGCCAGACCGAGGCCGTCAAGGACAAGACGATCACCCTGACCGTCGCGGCCGCCAAGCCGAAGACCTCGGTGCCCGACGTCACCAACAAGCCCTTCGACCAGGCGCAGAAGCAGCTCACCGACCTCGGCTTCGAGGTGGCCCGCACCGACCAGGAGTCCGACCAGCCGGCCGACACCGTGCTGTCGCAGGACCCGGCCGGCGGCAGCCAGGCCGAGAACGGCTCCACGATCACCCTGACCGTGGCCAAGGCAGCCGAGAAGGTCCAGGTCCCCGACCTGGCCAACCAGAAGCTCAAGGACGCCAAGAAGACCCTCACCGACATGGGTCTCGCGGTCGGCAACATCACCGGGCCGCAGGACGACAAGGCGACCGTCGTGGTCTCCGACCCGGTGGCCGGCACGGAGGTCGCCAAGAACACGCCCGTCAACCTCACCACGATGCCCGGCAACGAAGGCGGGGACGACGGCGGCTTCTTCGGCGGCGTCGGCGGCTGGGGACGCGACAGGTCCTGAGCCGGCGGCAGTCGGCACATGAAGAGGGCCCGGGGCATTGCGCCCCGGGCCCTCTTCATGTGCGGCTGTGCCCTAGCGGAGTTCCTTCGGCGGGGTGCGGTCCGCGTCCACCTTCTCGGTGCGGACCAGCTCGCCCCACACGATGTAGCGGTAGGTGGAGGTGTACACCGGCGTGCAGGTGGTGAGGGTGATGTAGCGGCCCGGCTTGCGCTTGCCGGACGCCTTGGGGGTCTTCTCCAGCACGCCGACGTCGTACTTGGAGGTCTGCGGCAGCGTCGCGAAGACCTTGTAGACGTACCAGGTGTCCTGCGACTCGTAGACGACCGCGTCGCCCTTCTTCAGCTTGTCGATGTTGTGGAACTTGGCGCCGTGCCCGTCCCGGTGCGCGGCGAGCGTGAAGTTCCCCGTCTTGTCCTGCGGCAGCGCCGACTTCACGGGGTCGGTGTAGTAACCGGCCACCCCGTCGTTGAGGACCTTGCTGCTGGTGCCCTTCTTGACCAGCACCTCGCCGTTCTTCATCGCCGGGACGTGCAGGAAGCCGATGCCGTCCTTGGTGTCCAGCTCCTTCTGCTCCGGGCTCTTGGACTTCGCCCAGTGCTGGCGCACCTGGTCACCCTGGTGATGCGCCGCGCGCTCGGCGAGGACGTTGGTCCACCACAGCGAGTAGGCGACGAAGAGGCCCATGACCACGCCTGCCGTGATCAGCAGCTCGCCGATGACGCTGATGACCGCGGCGATACGGCGCCGCGCCCGCCGCGGCGGTGCCGACGGCGGCGTGCTGGTGGTCACGGACGCCTCGGACGCCTCGGTGTCATCGACGCCGCGGGCGTCCGCGTCCTGTCCGGTGGCAGTCACCGCGTGGTACCCCCTGATGGTGCTCAGCTGACGAGCGCATCCGGCTTGCCCTTGCTCCGCGGCCGCTCCTCGACCATCTTGCCCCACACGATCATCCGGTAGGTACTGGTGAACTCCGGGGTGCACGTGGTCAGCGTGAGGTACCGGCCGGGCTCCGTGAAGCCGGAGCCCGGCGGGATCGGTCCGATCACCCCGATGTTGGAGGGCGAGGTCTGCGGGAGGATGCTCTCCATCTCGTACGTGTAGAAGCGGCTGCGGGTCTCGACGACGATCTTGTCGCCCTTCACCAGCCGGTTGATGTAGCGGAACGGCTCGCCGTGGGTGTTGCGGTGGCCCGCGACCGCGAAGTTCCCCGTCTTGTCCCAGGGCATCGCCGTCTTCAGCTTGCCCTCGCCGTAGTGGCCGACCATGCCGCGGTCCAGGACACCGTGCTTGCTGATGCCCTCGGCGATGGGGACCTTCACGTCGAGCTTCGGGATGTACATGATCGCGAAGCCCTGGCCGGGCGAGAACGCGCCTGCCGCGCGCTTGTCCGCGCCGTCCTTGTCCCACTCCTGCTGGAGGTTGCTGGCCGCGCCGCCCGCCTGGTTGTGGGCCAGGACGTTCGTCCACCACAGCTGGTAGGCGACGAACAGCAGCATCAGCACGCCGAGCGTGATGAACGCCTCGCCCGTGACCCGGCTGACGACGACCCCGACGCTCTCCTTGCGGGCGCGTGCGGCCCGTCGTGCGGCGACCCGCGAGGTCGGCGGGGACTCGGGGGCGGTCTCCGCGGCCTTGGCGGCGTGCGCGGCCGGAGCGGGGCGGCGGGCGCGTTTGCCGCCCCGCT
>NZ_NHSG01000222.1:0-14521 GCF_020024005.1 Streptomyces purpurogeneiscleroticus | reverse complement strand
GTGGGGGGTTGGGCGTGTGCGGGAGCCGGGGGGAGGAAGGCGAGCGTCGCCGTGGCCAGCGTGGCCCACCAGCGGCGTCGCCCGAGTCTCGGGCCGGGACTGCGGTGTTCGCTCGGATCTGACGTCATGGTCCGACCTGCCCTTCGAGGCATCGGCGAGGCATCGGCGTCGGCCGCGCGGCGGGTCCCGGGAGCTTCCCCGGGATCCGCCGGACGGATCATCTGGACATCCCACGTATGGACATCCCACGTCCCATGTTCGTGCGGAGGAAGGTACTTGTCCCGCAGGCGCCCCGGCAAGGACCGTGCGTCACCCGGATTGGCCGGGGGTGTCCTTCCGGCCCCGGCCGGGGCTCGGGGGAATGCCCACTCGGCTCGGCCGGTCGGGTCCCGCTTCGCCCGACCGGGGCTCGCGCACAGGCTCTCAGGGGACCAGGACGACCTTGCCGAGGTTGGTGCGTGCCTCGATGAGCGCGTGCGCGCGGGCCGCCTCCGCGAGCGGGATCTCCGCGTGCACCGCCGGGCGCAGCCGCCCGTTCCGCGCCAGCGCCCACAGCTCCGCACCGTGCCGCGCGTACAGCTCCGGATTCCGGGCGGCGAAGTGACGCATCGTCATGCCGGTGATCGTCTTGGCGCCGGCCAGCAGCTCGTACGCCGGTACCGTGCCGCCGCCGGAGTTGAAGAAGATCAGCCGCCCGCCGGGCGCGCACGCCGCGAGGGCCCTCGGCAGCAGCTCGCCGCCGACCCCGTCCAGAACGATCCCGGCCGGCTCGCCCCACGACTCGTCCTCGTACGTCACGACCTCGTCGGCGCCCAGCCCGCGCAGGAACTCCGCCTTGGCCGGGCCCGCGGCGCCGCTCACGGCAGCGACCACCCGCCGCGCGCCCCGGATCTTCGCGAGCTGCACCGCGAGGTGCCCGGTCGCGCTCGCCGCGCCCGTGACCAGGACGTCGGCGCCCGCCACGGGCTGCGCGGTGTGCAGTGCGGCGAGCGCCACATGGCCGCCGCGCACCAGCGCCACCGCGTCCACCGCGCTCGCCCGGTCCGGTATCCGGCTCGCCAGCGCGACCGGCACGGTGACCAGTTCGGCGTACGAACCGGTGAACGGCAACCCGGTGACCCGATTGCCGACCGTATACGCCGTGACATCCGGGCCGGTGCCGACGACCTCCCCGGCGACCTCGCCGCCGAGCACGCCGGGCAGCGGCGGGCCGCCGCCGTTGCCGTCGCCGCGCACCGCGCGCACGGACGGCAGCGTCACCCCGATCGCCTCCGTACGCACCAGCAGCTCACCGGGGCCGGGCACGGGCGCCTCGGCCTCCTCCCAGCGCAGTACCTCGGGGCCGCCGTACTCGTAGAACCGGATGCGCCGCATGCGTACCTCCAGAAGCCACCGAAAACGTTGGGAGCCCCAACGGATGTTTACGGTACCGCGGTATTCATTGGCTTCCCCAATGTTTTTTGCGTTCGCTCGATAGGCTGAGGGCATGGCCGAAACCCCCTATGTACCCACGCGCATCCGGGCCCTCCCCAGCTGGCTCCTCGGCCGTGCCGCGGCACGCGGCCACCGGCTCGTCGCCGACGCGCTGGCCCGTGAGGGCATGCGGATGATGCACCACGCCGTGCTGTCGGCCGTGGCCGAACTGGGCCCGGTCTCCCAGGCGGATCTGGGCCGCAGCCTGAGCATCGACCCCAAGGACATGGTCATGATCGTCAACGATCTGGTGGCCGAGGAACTGGTCACCCGCGCGCCCGACCCACGCGACCGCCGCAAGAACGCCGTCACCATCTCGCCGGCCGGCACCCGCACACTGCGCCGTACGCAGAAGCTCGGCGACGCGGCCAACGCGGAGCTGACCGCAGCCCTCAGCCCCGCGGAGCGTGACCAACTCATCGACCTGCTCACCCGGATCGCCGTACCGGGACTGGACGACCGCTGCTCCTGAAGGGGCCGGAGCCGGGGGCCGGGAGCCCGGATCAGCGGCCAGGACGCGCGGGCCGGGAACGGCCGGGAGGCCCGGCCGGCGCAGGGGGCGCACCCCGCCGACCGGGCCCGTCTACCCCCTGATAGGCCGTCAGCCCGTCTGCTCTGTCAACTCCTGAAGGCCGTCAGCCCAGCGAGTCGAGGGCGATGCGGTGCTCGCCCGCGTACACGTTCATCGAGCTGCCGCGCAGGAAGCCGACCAGCGTGAGGCCGGTCTCGGCGGCCAGGTCGACGGCGAGCGAGGACGGCGCGGAGACCGCCGCCAGCATGGGAATGCCCGCCATCACGGCCTTCTGGGCGAGTTCGAAGGAGGCGCGCCCGGAGACCATCAGAACGGTGTCGGACAGCGGCAGCCGGTCCTGCTGCAGCGCCCGCCCGATGATTTTGTCGACCGCATTGTGTCGACCGACGTCCTCCCGCAGATCCAGCAGTTCACCGTCGACCGTGAACAGTCCTGCCGCGTGCAGCCCGCCGGTACGGTCGAACACCCGCTGGGCGGCGCGCAGCCGGTCGGGGAGTACGGAGAGCGTGGCCGGCTCGACGGTCATCGCGTCGTCGTCCTTGAGCGCGAAGCGCGCCGTGGTCCGCACCGCGTCCAGGCTGGCCTTGCCGCACAGCCCGCACGAGGACGTCGTGTAGACGTTGCGCTCCAGAGTGATGTCCGGGACGGCGACACCGGGCGCGAGCTGCACATCGACGACGTTGTACGTATTGCTGCCGTCGTCTGTCGCCCCCGCACAGTAGACAATATTCGCCAGTTCCGCGGCGCTGCCGAGCACGCCCTCGCTGACCAGGAAGCCGGCCGCGAGCGCGAAGTCGTCGCCGGGTGTGCGCATCGTGATGGCGAGCGGCTTCCCGCCGAGCCGGATCTCCAGCGGCTCCTCGGCGACCAGGGTGTCCGGGCGGGTGCTCACGGCTCCGTCGCGGACCCGGATGACGCGCCGTCGCTCGGTGACCCTGCCCATACTGATCAGTCCCGGTTCTGTACGTGTTGATAGCCGAAGCGGCCCTTGATGCAGAGGTTGCCATGGGTCACCGGGTTGTCGTGCGGCGAGGTGACCTTGACGATCTCATTGTCCTGCACATGGAGGGTGAGATTGCAGCCCACCCCGCAGTACGCGCACACCGTCGTCGTCTCCGTCTGCCGCCCCTCGTCCCACTCGCCCGCCGCCCGCAGGTCGAACTCCGACTTGAAGCTGAGCGCGCCCGTCGGGCACACCTCGATGCAGTTGCCGCAGTACACGCACGCCGAATCCGGCAGCGCCGCGTCCTGCTCGGCCGCGATCCGGGCGTCGAAGCCGCGCCCGGCGACAGCGATGGCGAAGGTGTTCTGCCACTGCTCGCCGCATGCGTCCACGCACTTGTAGCAGAGGATGCACTTGTCGTAGTCGCGGACGTAGAGGTCGTTGTCGACCTTGGGCTCCTCGTTCATGCGCGCGGCGTCCGGGCCGAAGCGCTCCGGCTTCGCCTCGTACTCCTTGATCCACTCCTCCGCGCGCGGCGTTGTCGACATATCAACCGAGGAGGCCAGCAGCTCCAGTACCACCTTGCGGCTGTGCCGGGCCCGCTCGGTGTCCGTACGGACGGCCATGCCCGGCTCCGCGCGCCGGGAGCACGCCGGGGCGAGCGTCCGTGCGCCCTCGACTTCCACCACGCACACCCGGCAGGCGTTCTTCGGGGTGAGCGTGTCGCCCTGGCAGAGCGTCGGCACGTCCTTGCCGGCGGCCCGGCAGGCGTCCAGGATCGTGGCGCCCTCGGGCACGCGGACGGCCTCGCCGTCGAGGGTGAACTCGATCAGCCGGCGCGGCGGCTGCAGCGGGACAGCGGTCACTGGTAGACCCCCAGACGGTCGATGGCGGATTCCACGGCGTTCCACGCGGTCTGGCCCAGGCCGCAGATCGAGGCGTCCCGCATGGCCCGGCCGACCTCCCGCAGCAGCGCGATGTCGTCGGCGGCCGCGGCCCCCGTACGGTCCCTGATCCGGAGCAGCGCCTCCTCCTGGCGCACGGTCCCCACCCGGCACGGCACGCACTGTCCGCACGACTCGTCCCGGAAGAACTCCGCGATACGGAGGAGGATCCGCGGCAGGTCGACGGACTCGTCCAGGACCATGACGACACCCGAGCCGAGCGTCGTCCCGGCAGCCCGCGTCCCCTCGAAGGTCAGCGGGATGTCCAGCTCGTCGGGGCGTACGAAACCGCCGGCCGCGCCGCCGAGCAGCACCGCGCGCGGCGTCCCCGTACAGCCGCCCGCCGCCTCCAGCAGCCCGCCCAGCGTCACCCCGAACGGCAGCTCGTAGATCCCCGGCCGGGCCACCGCGCCCGAGACGCAGAACAGCTTGGTGCCGGTCGAGCCCTCCGTACCGGTCGCCGCGTACGCCGCCGCGCCCCGCTCCAGGATCGGCACCACGTTCACCAGCGTCTCGACGTTGTTGACCGCCGTCGGCTTGCCGAACAGGCCCTTCTCCACCGGGAACGGCGGCTTGCTGCGCGGCTCCCCGCGCTGCCCCTCGATCGAGTTGAAGATCGCGGTTTCCTCGCCGCAGATGTACGCGCCCGCGCCCCGCCGGATCTCGATGTCGAAGGCGTATCCCTGCCCCAGTACGTCGTCGCCGAGCAGCCCTCTGGCGCGTGCCTGGTCGATCGCATACTGGATGCGGGCCATTGCACGCGGGTACTCGCCGCGCAGGTACAGGTAACCGTGGTGCGCCCCGGTCGCGTACCCGGCGATCGTCATCGCCTCGACCAGTGCGTACGGGTCGCCCTCTATCAGCACCCGATCCTTGAAGGTCCCCGGCTCGCTCTCGTCGGCGTTGCAGATCAGGTAGTGCGGGTGGTCGGGCTGCCGGGCGGTGGCGTCCCACTTGCGGCCGGTCGGGAAGGCAGCACCACCCCGGCCGACCAGGCCCGCCTCGGTCACCTCGCGGATCACTCCGGCCGGGCCGAGCGCGAACGCCCTCCGCAGCGCGGCGTACCCGCCGTGCGCCCGGTAGTCGTCCAGAGAGGCCGGGTCGACGGTGCCGATCCGGCGCAGCAGGACGAGACCGGGGGAGCCGGCCTGCGGGACGGCCTCCGCGGCGTACGGCTCCGGCGCGGCGTACTGGGGTGCGCGCGCCGCCGCTGCCGCGGTGCCGGGCGTGGCCGGTGCGACCACCGCAGTCGTCGGTGTTGGCGTGCCCGCCCGTACGGCCAGCGCGGCGGGCGCGCGTTCGCACAGCCCCAGGCACGGGCTCGGCTGCCAGACCGCCCCGTCCGCAGGCGTACCGGCCGGCCCCAGCTCCCGTTCCAGCCCCGCGCACACCTCGGCCGACCCCTTCGCCGCGCACGCCAGGTCCGTGCAGACGTGCAGCACGGTGGCCGGGCGCGGGGTGACCGAGAAGAGCGAGTAGAAGGTGGCCACGCCGTACGCCTCCGCCGGCGGCACGGTCAGCCGACGGCACAGGTAGTCCAGCGCGCCCGGACTCAGCCAGCCGACGCGGTCGTTGAGCGCGTGCAGGCCGGGGAGGAGCAGGTCGCGGCGATCGCGCGCGGCCCGGCCGCCGCGCGCCCAGCGCAGCGTGTCGCCGTCGCGTGCGTCCCCGCCGTCCCAGCCGCTCTCGGGCGGCCCCAACAGATCGTCCACGGCGGCGCGTTCCTCGTCCGTGGGGCGGGCGGTGGGGGAGTACTTCAGGTCCATGGTCACTCACCTCGCCCGGCGGTTGTCGTGGACTGTGCGCTCGTGGCGGTCGCGGACTGTATGCGGTGGCCGGTCGACTGCTCGCCGGTCAGCTTGTCGCCGGTCGACTGTCGACCGGCGGCCGTCTCGCCCGTCAGCTTCTCCACGCGTATCGCGGACGCCTTGAACTCCGCCGTCCCCGCGATCGGGCAGTTCGCCTCGATCGTCAGCGAGTTGGTGTCCACCTCGTCGGGGAAGTGCATCGTCATGAAGGCCAGCCCCGGCCGCAGCCCCGGGTCGATCCACACGGGTGCCACGACGGCCCCGCGCCGCGACGCGATCCGTACCTCCTCGCCGGTCACCACACCCAGCCGGTCCGCGTCCTCCGGACACAGCTCCACCATCTCGCCCCGCCGCAACGGCGACGCCAGACTCCCGCTCTGTACACCGGTGTTGTACGCGTCCAGCCGCCGCCCCGTCGTCAGCCGGATCGGGTACTCCTCGTCCGTCAGATCCACCGGCGGGTCGTGCCGGACGATCCCGAAGGGCGCGCGCGGGCCGCGCCGTTCCGGGTCCGCCTCCCACAGCCTGCCGTGCAGGTAGGACGGCTCGATGCGGTCCAGGGAAGGGCACGGCCACTGGATGCCCTGGTGCTCGGCGAGCCGGTCGTACGTCATGCCGTAGTGCGCGGGCGACACCGACCGCAGCTCGTCCCAGACCTGCTCGGCGTCCGCGAACGTCCAGTCGTGGCCGAGCCGGGCCGCCACCGCACAGATGATGTCGATGTCCTCGCGCGCCTCGCCCGGCGGCTCGACGGCCTTGCGCACCCGCTGCACCCGCCGCTCGCTGTTGGTCGTCGTACCGTCCGTCTCGCACCACGCCGCGGTCGCGGGCAGCACGACATCGGCCAGCTCGGCGGTCTTCGTGAGGAAGATGTCCTGCACGACGAGGTGGTCCAGGGCGCTCAGGCGGCGGATCGCCTGGCCGCTGTCCGCCTCCGACTGAGCGGGGTTCTCGCCGATGCAGTACACGGCGCGCAGCTCGCGGCTCTCCATCGCCTCGAACATCTCGGTGAGGTTCCGGCCGTACCGCGGCCGGATCGCCGTCGACCACGCCGACTCGAACTTCTCGCGGATACCGGGATCGAGGAGGTCCTGGAAGCCGGGCAGCCGGTTGGGGATGGCGCCCATGTCGCCGCCGCCCTGCACGTTGTTCTGGCCGCGCAGCGGCTGCAGCCCGGCGCCGTACCGTCCGACGTGCCCGGTCAGCAGCGCCAGATTGATCAGCGCGCGGACGTTGTCGGTGCCGTTGTGGTGCTCGGTGATGCCCAGTGTCCAGCACAACTGGGCGCGTTCGGCGGTGGCGTAGGCGTGCGCGAGGCCGCGGATGGCGGCGGCCGGCACGCCCGTCACCTGCTCGGCGGCGCTGAGCGTCCACGGCTCGACCTCTTCGGCGTACGCCTCGAAACCACTGGTGGCTCGGTCGATGAAGGGCTTGTTGGCGAGCCCGGCGTGGATGATCTCGCGGCCGATGGCATGCGCGAGCGGGATGTCGGTGCCGACGTCGAGGCCGAGCCAGTGCTCCGCCCACTCGGCGGTGGAGGTACGGCGCGGGTCGACCGCATACAGTCTGGCGCCGTTGTGTATGCCTTTCAGCACGTGCTGGAAGAAGATCGGATGCGCGAAGCGGGCGTTGGAGCCCCACATCACGATCAGATCGGTGTGCTCCACCTCTTCGTACGAGGAAGTGCCACCGCCCGACCCGAAGGCGGCGGAGAGCCCGGCGACGCTCGGCGCGTGACACGTGCGATTGCAGGAGTCCACATTGTTGGTGCCCATCACCACACGCGTGAACTTCTGGGCCACGTAGTTCATTTCATTGGTCGCGCGGGAGCACGAGAACATCCCGAAGGCGTCCGGGCCGTGCTCCGCACGCGTCCGCGCGAACCCCTCCGCCGCGCGGTCCAGCGCCTCGTCCCAGCTCGCCCGCACGAGCGAGCCGTGGGCGTCCCGTACGAGGGGGTGAGTGAGCCGGGGGTACGCCCCCGGCCGCCGGTCCTTCTTCTTCACGGTGCGCTCCCTGCGGAAGTACGGGCGGGGGTACGGGCAGAGCTACGGGCCGAGGTGCGGGCCAGGAGGTCGGCGAGGGCATGCACGGCGCGCAGCGTGGGCACGTCCGTCTTGGTGAGATCGGCCAGCTCGACAACGGCTGCCAGCAGGACGTCCAGTTCGAGCGGCCGGCCGCGCTCCAGGTCCTGGAGAGTGGACGTCTTGTGGTCCCCGACCCGCTCGGCGCCCGCGAGCCGCCGCTCGACGGAGATCGCGGGCCGGCAGCCGACGGCCGCCGCGACGTCCAGTGCCTCGTGCATCATCGCGACGACCAGTTCGCGGGTGTCGGCGTGCCGGCAGATCTCGGCCATGGTGGCCCGGGCCAGCGCGCTGATCGGGTTGAACGAGATGTTGCCGAGCAGCTTGATCCAGATGTCCTCGCGCAGGTCCGGCTCCACGGGACACTTCAGCCCGCCGGCCCGCATGGCCGCGCCGAAGTCCGTACAGCGCGTGGACATGCTGCCGTCGGGCTCCCCGACGGAGAACCGCGTGCCCTCCAAGTGCCGCACGATGCCCGGCTCCTGGATCTCGGTCGCCGCGTAGACGACGCACCCGATGGCACGCTCGGGCGGCAGTACGGCGCTGACCGCGCCGCGGGGGTCGACGCTCTCGATGCGGCGGCCGGTGTACGGGCCGGGCAGCCGGTGGAAGTACCACCACGGGATGCCGTTCTGCGCGGCGATCACGGCGGTCCGCTCGTGCAGCAGCGGATGGACCAACGGACCGCAGTCCGCATAGGAGTTGGCTTTCAGCCCGAGAAAGACATAATCCACCGGGCCGATCTCTGCGGGGTCGTCGGTGGCCGGCACCCGGGCCGTGAAATCTCCGCGCGGGCTCAGTACGCGTACGCCATCCCGCCGCATGGCCGCCAAGTGCGGTCCCCGGGCGAGGAGATGAACATCGGCACCGCCGCGGTGCAGCGCGGCCCCGACATAGGCACCGATCGCTCCGGCGCCGACAACTGCCACTTTCACCGGAGAGCTCCGTTCAGTCAGCGGAGTCGACAGAATATTGTCTACAGTATTCGCTGAGAGAGGGTCAAGAGGTGTGCGGTGTATGTGGTCCACGGTCCACGGTCTGCCGTCTGCCGTCTGCCGTCTGCCGTCTGCCGTCTGCCGTCTGCCGTCTGCCGTCTGCGGTCCGTGTGCGCCGGAACGCGGCGGCGGCCCGGTCGGAGAAGTGCTCTCCGGCCGGGCCGCCGCCTCCGGGCTCAGTGAGTGCGTCGCACTCCGGGTCAGACCTGGCCGCGCCAGGCGCCGGTCTCCGTACCGCGCGACTCGATGAACTTCTTGAAGCGTTCCAGGTCGCCGGTGGCCTGACGGCGGACGAAGCCGAGCTTGTCGCCGACCGTGTCGGCGATGCCCTCCGGGTCGTGCTCCAGCTGGAGCATCACCTTGGTGTGCTGGTCGTCGAGACGGTGGAAGGTCACCACGCCGGCCTGGCGCGCCTCACCCGCCACGGTGGTCCACGCGACCCGCTCGTCGGGAATCTGCTCGGTGATCTCCGCGTCGAACTCGCGGGTCACCCCTCCGATCTTGGTGACCCAGTGGGTCAGTGTGGACGTGCGCTGCTCGATGCGCTCGACCCCGTCCATGAACCGGGGGAACTCCTCGAACTGGGTCCACTGGTTGTAGGCCACCGATACCGGGACGGCCACCTCGACCGATTCCTCGATCTTCGACATGGTCCGAGCTCCTCCTCTCGTGAACGTGCAGGGCTCCCCGCGTACCCGCGAAGTCCGGTTCGACGCAGGGAAACCGAGGCCCGGTCCGCTCGTTGAGGTGATACAGATCACCGGTGCGTGCCGTGTGCGGTAGGTTGCGCTCGGTAGACTGTAGACGATAACCAATTGCCGTCCGGTGTCTCCGAGTCGCGGAGTCCCGCGGAGTCACGGAGTGCCGGCGTCCGAGTCGTAGAGGGGGACGCGATGCTGTCCACTGGGCTGCCGCAGGGGGCCGTGCCGAAGCTCGAACGCCCCGGCCCGTTGCGCGAGCGTGTCTACGAAGCACTGCTCGAACTCATCACCACCCGCGCCCTGCAGCCCGGCCAGCATCTGGTCGAGAGCGAGCTCGCCGGTCATCTCGGCGTCTCCCGGCAGCCGGTGCGCGAAGCGCTGCAGCGGCTGAACACCGACGGCTGGGTCGATCTGCGCCCGGCCCAGGGCGCGTTCGTGCACGAGCCGACCGAGGCGGAGGCCGACCAGCTGCTGAGCGTGCGGACCCTGCTGGAGGCGGAGGCGGCCAGGCTCGCCGCCTACTCGGATGCCCCCGGGGGCGGCATCGAGGAGCTGCTGGAGCTGTGCGACCGGGGTGAGCAGGCGGTGCGCGACGATGCCGTGGACCTGGCCGTCGCCGCGAACGCGGAGTTCCACGCCAAGATCATGGAGCTGGCCGGCAACGCCGTGCTCGCCGAGCTGGCCGAGCAGGTCGGCCGACGGGTGCGCTGGTACTACACCCCGGTCGCCCGGCAGCGCGGCAAGCAGTCGTGGATAGAGCACCGCGAGCTGATCGATGTGATCGCCGAGGGTGACGGGCCCCGCGCCGCGGAGATGATGCGCGCCCACACCGAGCACACCCGCCGCACGTACCGCGAGCGGGCGCGCGCCAAGAATGCGTGAAACGCGGTCGTCCTGAAGGGCCGTACCGGGCGCGGCAGTTCATGTGCCGCGGACCGTTACGGCCGGGCGTCGGTCCCGGTGCTCCGGAACAGTGCCGTCCAGAGGAACGGTTCACCGAAGTGGGGGGACTCCGGCGGCTCGTCGTGCATACGACGCAGCTCCACCTCCGCGAGATCGGAGAAGATCCAGCGCAGCGACTCCGCGGTGTAGGCGATGCCACCGTGCAGGCCGGATGCGGACTGGCGGTAGAAGTCCTCGTCGGGCGCCTCGGAGCCCATCCCGCCGGCCGCGAAGCAGGTCAACGCGTAGTGGCCGCCGGGGGCGAGCGCCCGGTCGAGGAGTGCGAGGTAGCTGATGCGGCGGTGCGGCGGCAGGTGGTGGAAGCAGCCGGAGTCGTAGATCAGGTCGTACGGACCGGAGAGCGCGCCGTCGGCGAGGGCGAAGGCGTCACCGCAGTGGAAGGTGACCTTTGCTCCGGCCCTCACCCCGGCCTCGGCCCCGGCGCCGGCCCCTGCCTCGCGGGCGCGGTCCTCCGCCCAGGCGATGGCAGCGGGGGAGAGGTCGACGGCGTCCACTTCGAAGCCCAGTGAGGCGAGGTGGAGGGCGTTGCGGCCCGGCCCGCACCCCAGGTCCAGCGCGCGCCCCGGCGTGATCAGCCCGCGTTCGAGGTACGACACCAGGCTCTCGTCCGGCTTGGCCACGAAGAACGGCACCTGCCGGGTGCGGTCCGCGTAGAAGTCGTCCCACCATGTGGCCCCGCCGGCCGTCCAGCGGTCCGCCTCCGGCGCGAACAGGCCGTCCAGGAGCCTCAGTACATCGTCGACAGTACGTATGTGCCGGTCCATCCGGTCCCCCTTCCCTCGCCGGTGATCGTAGAGGCATCCCTTGCCGATGATCGTGGACATCGCAGCCCCGGCGTACATGCGCGCAGGACTTTGTCCCGAGTCAGGAGAAAGTCGGTACGGATTCTGTCCGTAGTACTTCCTCGTTCGGACAAGCGCTGCTACGTTCCCCTCGAAAGCTCGGTGGGACGGCCGAAAACGGCCCGTCCGCACACGCCGGGCGCGACCAGACTCGACGGTGCCGAGGACGGCTGGAGGGCGGCGTGAGGCGCATGACAGCGAGGCCCGCGAACGCGCACCAGGCGCGGCTTCTGCGCCTGCTGCGCGACCAGGGGCCCAACTCCCGCGCACAGCTCGGCGACCAGGTCGACCTGTCACGCTCCAAGCTCGCGGTGGAGGTCGACCGTCTACTGGATACCGGCCTCGTCGTCGCCGACGGGCTGGCCGCCTCCCGTGGCGGCCGCCGCTCCCACAACATCCGGCTCGCACCCTCGCTCCGCTTCCTCGGCGTCGACATCGGCGCGACCTCGGTCGACGTGGCGGTCACCAACGCCGAGCTGGAGGTGCTCGGCCATCTGACCCAGCCGATGGACGTACGGGCCGGACCGGTTGCCGTGTTCGAGCAAGTACTCGCGCTGGCGGCGAAGTTGAAGGACAGCGGACTCGCCGAGGGGTTCGACGGGGCGGGCATCGGCGTGCCGGGCCCCGTCCGCTTCCCCGAGGGCGTGCCCGTCGCGCCGCCGATCATGCCCGGCTGGGACGGCTTCCCCGTACGGGAAGCGCTCAGCCAGGAGCTGGGCTGCCCGGTCATGGTCGACAACGACGTGAACCTCATGGCGCTGGGGGAGCAGCACGCGGGCGTGGCCCGCACCTCGCAGGACTTCCTCTGCGTCAAGATCGGTACGGGCATCGGCTGCGGCATCGTCGTCGGTGGCGAGGTCTACCGCGGTACGACCGGCAGCGCCGGCGACATCGGCCACATCCAGGTCGAGCCCAACGGCCGCCGCTGCGCCTGCGGCAACGCCGGCTGCCTGGAGGCGTACTTCGGCGGCGCCGCGCTCGCCCGCGACGCGGAGGACGCGGCGCGCGACGGCCGCTCGATCACGCTCGCGGAACGTCTTGAGGCGGCGGGCGCGCTCGCCGCGTCGGACGTGTCCGTGGCCGCCTCGGCCGGTGACGCCGCCGCACTGGAACTGATCAAGGACGGTGGCACCCGCACCGGGCAGGTCATCGCCGGCCTCGTCAGCTTCTTCAACCCGGGCCTGGTGGTGATCGGCGGCGGTGTGACCGGCCTCGGCCACACGCTGCTGGCCGCGATCCGTACGCAGGTCTACCACCAGTCGCTGCCGCTGGCGACCGGCAACCTCCCCATCGTTCTCGGTGAGTTGGGGCCGCTGGCCGGGGTGACCGGCGCGGCCCGGCTGATCAGCGACCACCTGTTCTCGCCTGCCTGAGTCATGCCGTCACGTCCCCGAGGCCGCATGGCCGGGGGCTGAGGAACCGCGCGCCACAGCACCGCTGAAGCACTGCCGTACCACCTCTGTGCCACCTCCGTACCACCGCTGCACCGCCAGTGCACCACTTGTGAGTGATGCATCGTCAGCTTGCGATGCCGCATGCCCGCACGCGCCCCACCGTGATCCGCCCTGCCCTGTTCAGCCTGCCCTGCTCCGCCCTGCCCGCTCACCGGCGTACCGCCGAGGAGGCCCGCCATGGCACCAGCGCACCGCCCCGCACCACCACCGCCGCCCGCGGCGCATGAATCCGCCGGACCGCTGCTCACCATGGCCGGCATCACCAAGTCCTTCCCCGGCGTCCGCGCGCTGGACGGCGTCGACCTGGACGTCGTCGCGGGCGAGGTGCACTGCCTGCTCGGCCAGAACGGTGCCGGCAAGTCCACCCTGATCAAGGTGCTGGCCGGCGCCCACCAGCCCGACGGCGGCACCATCCGCTGGCGCGGGGAGACCGTCTCGCTCAAGTCCCCGATCGCCGCCATGCGGCTGGGCATCGCCACCATCTACCAGGAGCTGGACCTGGTGGAGCACATGTCCGTCGCGGAGAACGTCTTTCTCGGGCACGAGCGCGCCACCGGCGGCTTCATCCGTACCGGGGAGGCCCGCGAGCGGACCGCCGAACTGCTCGCCCGCCTCGGTCACCCCGAAATCGACCCCGGCACGCTCGTGGGCCGGCTCTCCGCCGCCGGACAGCAGATCGCGTCCATGGCCCGCGCCCTCTCGCACGACGTACGGCTGATCGTCATGGACGAGCCGTCCGCCGCACTCGACCCCGACGAGGTCGACAACCTCTTTCGCATCGTCGCCGCGCTCACCGCCTCCGGCGTCGCCGTCGTCTACATCTCGCACCGGCTGGAGGAGATCCGGCGGATCGGCGACCGTGTGACGGTACTGAAGGACGGGCGGACGGCCGCTCGCGGGCTGGACGCGCACGCCACTCCCACCCGCGACATCGTTGCCCTGATGACCGGCCGCGACGTCGAGTACGTCTTCCCCGAACGGCGCGCGGCCACCGGCGACCCGGACCCGGCACGCGCGGCACCGGACCGCCCGGCCCCCGTCCTCAGCGTCGAAGGGCTCGCGCGCGAGGGAGAGTTCGGGCCGGTCGACTTCCGACTGTATCCCGGCGAGATCCTCGGGCTCGCCGGACTCGTCGGGTCCGGCCGCTCGGAGATACTGGAGACCGTATACGGTGCACGGCGGCCCACCGCCGGACGTGTACTGGTCGACGGTCGACCGTTGCGGCCCGGCAGTGTCACCGCCGCCGTACGCGCCGGACTCGGCCTCGCCCCCGAAGAGCGCAAGTCCCAGGCGCTGCTGCTCCTGGAATCCGTCAGCCGCAACGTTTCCCTCTCCTCGCTGCCGCACTTCGCGCGGGCCGGCTGGCTGAACCGGCCCGCCGAACGGGCCGGCACCCTGGCCGCCACCCGCGGCCTCTCGCTGCGCCCCGACGACCCCGACCGCCCGGTCCGCACCCTCTCCGGCGGCAACCAGCAGAAGGCCGTACTGGCCCGCTGGCTGCTCCGCGGCTGCCGCGTACTGCTGCTGGACGAGCCGACCCGCGGCGTGGACGTCGGCGCGCGCGCCGAGCTGTACGCGCTGATCAGGCGGCTCGCGGACGACGGCGTCGCCGTGCTGCTGGTCTCCAGCGAGGTGCCCGAGGTGCTCGGGCTCGCCGACCGGGTGCTCGTCCTGCGCGAGGGCCGGGTCGTGCACGAGGGCGAGGCGGCGGCGCTGGATGAGCACCGGGTGCTGGACCTGGTGATGAGCGACGGCCCCGGGCCCGTCACGGCCCCCGCAGGC
>NZ_NHSG01000221.1:0-8598 GCF_020024005.1 Streptomyces purpurogeneiscleroticus | reverse complement strand
CGTCACCAAGGGTCTCCGGCGGCTGCGCCGCGGCTGATCCCCGCGGCCTCAGCTCAGCAGGTCGGCGGCCCGGGCCGTGGCCCGCCCGTCGTCCCGCGTGCAGTACGCCGCACGGAAGCGGGCGTAGGCGTCCGCGCTGCGCCGCGCGACCCCGTCCAGGTCGCGCAGCGCGTCCACCAGCTCCCCGGTGTCCCTCAGCAGCGGCCCCGGCACCTCCGCCTCGAAGTCGAAGGTGAAGCCGCGCACGGTGTCCCGGAAGTGCTCCAGATCCGGCGTCAGGAACAGCATCGGGCGCCCGGTGTTGGCGAAGTCCACCGCCAGCGAGGAGTAGTCCGTCACCAGCACGTCGGCGGCCAGCAGCAGCTCCATCGCGTCCGGGAAGTCGGTCACGTCCCGCACGAAGCCGTCGGCCCCGCCCGGCACCCGGTCGGCGACCAGCGGATGGCTGCGCAGCAGCAGGACGTGGCTCTCGCCGAGCGCCGCCCTGGCGTGCGCCACATCCAGCGGCAGATGCAGCTGGTAGTGGTCCGCGTCGTACGCCTTGTCGTCCCGCTGCGTCGGCGCGTACAGCACCACCTTCTTGTCCGCGGGGATGCCGAGGCGCTCGCGTACCCGCCGGGCCGGCTTGTCGAGGTCGCCGCTGACCAGCATGTCGGTGCGCGGCAGGCCGGTCTCGTGGATCTCCCCTTCGTACCCCAGGGCCCGGCCCAGCAGGGACGTGCTGTGCGCGTTGGGGGAGAGCAGCACGCTCCACTGGTGGCCGCGGCGCGGCTGCGGCCACAGGTGGACCAGGTCGGCGCAGAGCGTGCCGGCCAGGTCGGTGCCGATGCGCTTGACCGGGGTGCCGTGCCAGGTCTGCAGGACCCGCTGGCCGGACCGGCGGACGAACCACTCCGGCAGATGGGTGTTGGTGACGATGCGTCGGCTGCGGGCCAGCGCCTCGTGCCACTCGGTACTGCCCAGCAGCACCGGGCGGGCGCCCTCGGGGACGTGCGCGTGGGCGTCGCGGACCACCCACAGGTGCTCGGCGCCCGGATCGCGGCGCGCCAGCTCCCGGTGCACGGCGCGCGGCGAGTCGCCGCCGCAGCGCCCGTCGAAGCTGCTGAACAGGACCGTCTCGCGCAGCGGGCGGGAGCGGCGCCGCGGGTAGTGCTCCTCGCGCAGCAGCCGCTGCCGGTACGGGCCGCGGTCCGCGTCCGGCACCGCGGGGCCCGCCTCGACGAAGAGCCGGTCGTGGAAGCGGCGGTCCACGGTGAGCGGCCGCGGCGCCGCGGGGCAGACCGCCGGCAGCCCGGCGAAGAGCGTGGGGCACAGCCGTACGGGCAGGTCACCGGCGCCGTGCCGGTGGCCGCCGGCGGCCGCGCCGACGGGGCCCACCGCTCCGGCGGCCGTGTCGTCCGCCGCCCCCGCGTCGTACTCGGCGCCCGGCCCGACCGCGTCGGCCGTGTCCGCCGTGCGCAGGAAGAGATACCAGCGGCCCTCGCGCAGCGGCCGGTGCCCGCCGCAGGAGGGGACCGCGGCGGGCCGCAGTACGGCCGTGAACCGCTCGCCGTCCCGGGTGGCGGGGAAGACCGCCTCGGCGGCGTACCGGCTGTGCCGCAGCACGGCCGCGAGCGGCGCCCCGTCCCCGGCCGCGCCCGGCAGCCGCCCCGCCACCTCCAGCGACCCGTCGGGCCGCCACGCCAGCCGGTCGGCGAACGGCTCGGGGGCGCGCAGGTGCAGGACGAGGTTGCCGGCCGCGGTGGCGGTGACCACCAGCTCCCGGCCGCCGCTGTCGACCCCCCGCCCGGCCGGCGCTGTGGGGTCGGCCGCGATCCGGGCCGTCCTGCCGTCCGCGTAGACCAGTACGGGGTCCCAGGTGGCGGCCTCCTGCCCGGCACCCACGGCGGCCTCGTGCCCGGCATCCGTGGCGGTCTCGCCCGTGGCCGGCTCGGTCGGGTCGGCCAGCTCGGCCGGGTCGATGCGCAGCGTGAGGCGATGGCCGGTGCCCTCGGCGGTGATGTCCGCTTCCGTGAGCGGCCGTTCGAGGCGTTCGCCCGTGCCGCGGTGGGTCAGCCGCAGCGCCACCGGCGCGTTGGCCGAGGCGTCGTCCACGGTCAGCTCGGCCGCGCCGTCGCCCACCGTGCGCTGCCCGGCCAGCCGCCGCACGGTCCGCTCCACCGACAGATGCAGCCGCCCGTCCTTGTACCAGGGCACCACCCGCATCCCGTCGGCCACCTCGTGCGGCAGCGGGTGCGCGCCGGAACCGGTGTCCAGGGCGCGCAGCGCGGCGGGCCGCACCACGCCGGCCCCGGCGACCACGATGCCCGCCTTCCACTGGCCGGGCCGGAACCGGCCGCCCTTGGCCAGCCGCTGGGGATCCACCGTGATCTCGAAGCCGGACCAGTCGTAACAGTGCTGCTCCTGGCGGGAATTGTGGGTGGCCTCCGGCGCGGGCACGGACCGCACCGGCAGCACGATCCGGCGCTTGCCCGACATCAGCACCGCCGCCTTCGGACAGCGCAGCCGGCCGGGCGCCGCGATGTTGCGGATGTAGGCGTAGCCGCGCAGCACCAGCTTGCCGTCCCGCCACACCGCCTCCCGCAGCCGCGCCCGTACCGGCAGGTCCTGGGCGGTGAGCCGGGTGACCTCGGGCGGCAGCGGGATCGGCCGGCCGCCGCCGACCGAGAGCACCGCGCGCTTGCGCAGCGGCGGGCCCGCGACGTGGAAGCCGGAGTTGTTCCGCTGCTGGTACTGCAGCAGCCGCAGCAGGTCGTCGAGGCGGTCCTCCCGGATCAGCGTCCACTTGATGCGCTGCTCGACGGGGAGTTCGGCGTACAGGGTGGGGTCGATGCGGCTGAGGAAGTCCCGGGCACCGGTCATGAACACCCGGTGGTACTCCTCGCCCGCCATGGGCAGCGCGTCGATGAAGTACTGCAGGTCGTCGAGGAGCACGGAGCGGTCGTAGTCGCGCTTGTGCCGGGTCCAGCGGGTGCGGTCCGGGTCGGCGAGGAAGCGGCTGACGCCGTCGACGGCGGCGAGCCGGTCCCGTACGCCCTTCACGTCCGTGCGGCGGCGGGTGATCGAGCCCTCGCGGATGCGCCAGTAGTAGACGTGCTCGTGCAGGACGTCGACGGCCTCGGCGAGGAAGTGCGCGGGGATGGTGAGCGGGGTGTCCTCGTAGAGCACGCCCTCGGGGAAGGCCAGCCGGTGCCGGTCCCAGAAGGCGCGGTGGAAGACCTTGTTCCAGGCCACCCGGTCGGCCAGCAGGGTCAGGTCCCGGCTGATGTGGGTGCCCAGGACCGTGCGGGTCATGGTCTTGTGCTGCCACGCCTGGCTGCGGCCCTCCGTGGTCAGCCGGTAGACATTGCCGGTCGCGAAGTCCGAGCCGGAGGTGTCCAGCAGGGAGACCAGGCCCTCGTAGGCGCGCGGCGGCAGCACGTCGTCGCTGTCCATGAAGGTGAGGTAGGCGGTGCGCGGATCGGCGTGCCGGGCACCGGTGTTGCGGGCGTGCCCCAGCCCCCCGTTCTCCTGCGTCACCAGCCGGAAGCGCGGGTCGCGCGCGGCGAACTCCCGGGCCAGCTGTGGCCCGGAGTCGGTGGAGCCGTCGTCGACCATCACGACGTCCAGCTCCCGCAGGGTCTGGGCGGCCACGGACGCGAGGCATTCGTGGAGGTACTCCTCCACGTTGTAGATCGGGATGACGACGGTGAGCCGGGGATCCATGGAGCAGACCAGACCTTTTCCAGGGGACGCACGGGACACCAGTCCAACCCCGTGCGGACTCACCCGTCACATTTGCTGCGCTGTTCGAGTGACCGGCCCCGGCGGAGGAACCGGACGGAGCGTGATCGTCCGCCTACGCTGCTGCTGCACCCTGCGTACCGACCCCTGGATGGCCATGCCCCGCTTCAGCGTCATCGTCCCCGCCCGCGGCGTGCAGGGTTTCCTGCGCCACTGCCTGGACTCCGTGCTCACGCAGTCCTTCGAAGGGGTGGAGCTGATCGCCGTCGACGACTGCTCGGACGGCGGCGACGGGGCGATCATCGACGCGTACGCGGCGGCCGATCACCGGGTCATCGCACTGCACCTGGAGCGTCCCGGGGGCGTGGGCCCGGCCCGCAACGCCGGCGTCCGCCGCGCCACCGGTGAGTACCTCCTCTTCCTCGACGGTGACGACTTCCTCGCGCCCGGCGCGCTGGCCGCGATCGACGCGCGGCTGCGGGCGGCGGGCGAGCCCGATGTGCTGCTCTTCGACCACGACCGGATCGACGTCTGGGAGAAGCGGCACCCGAGCGCCGACCGGGAGTTCCTGGAAGCGCACGCCGACACGGTCTTCACCGCCGAGGACGTGCCGGAGTGCCTGTCCGTGCTGCCCGCGCCGTGGAACCGCGCGGTCCGCCGCGACCTGTGGGAGGAGCACCGCTTCGCGTTCGCCGACGGCCCGTACGACGACGTACCCGTGGTCTTCGGGGTACTGCTGGCAGCCGCCCGGATCGCCTGCCTGGACCAGGTGTGCGTGACCTGGCGCAAGCGCCGCCGGGGGAGCGCCTCCACCGTCCCCGGGCGGCACCACTTCGCGGTCCTCGGCCGGTACGACGCGGTGTTCCGCGCGCTGACCGGGAGCGGAACCGGGCTGGGCGGCGGCACCGAGGCGGCCCGCGGCGTCCTGTTCGCGCACGCCGCCGGCCGGCTGCTGCGGATCATGGAGGACGACGGCCGGGTGCGCGCCGGGGACCGGGCCGACTTCTACCGGGAGCTGGCCCGCCTGCTGCGCCGGCACCGCCCGGCCGGGGCCGAGCTGCCCGCGCATCTGAACTCCTACGCCGTCTACCGCTCCCTGCAGCGCGCCGGAACGCTCCGGCACCGCACCGCCAAGACGCTGCGCTCCCGCCGGCACCGCACCGCCCGCAGCGTCTACCGCCGCTACTACGGCCTCCAGCTGCGTCGCCCGGTCGACGAGAACCTCGTGGTCTACGCCGCCTACTGGAACCGTGGCGTGCTGTGCAGCCCCGCCGCGATCCACGCGAAGGCCCGTGAGCTGGCGCCGCAGCTGCGCGGCGTGTGGGTGGTGGACCGCCGGCACCGCGAGGACGTGCCGCCGGGCGTGGAGACCGTACTGGTGAACTCGCGCCGGTACTGGGAGGTCATGGCCCGCGCCAAGTACCTCGTCAACAACGCCAACTTCCCCGGCACCGTCCACAAGCGCCCCGAGCAGATCTACATCCAGACCCACCACGGCACCCCGCTGAAGAAGATGGGCATGGACCTGCGCCGGCACCCGGCCGCCGCCCAGGGCGTCAGCTTCCTGCGCATGCTCGACCACGCCGACCAGTGGGACTACTGCCTGTCCTCGAACCCGCACTCCACCGAGGTGTGGCAGCGCGTCTATCCCAGCGACTACGAGACGCTGCCGACCGGCTATCCGCGCAACGACCGGTACTTCACCGCCACCGCGGAGGACGTGCGCAGGATCCGCGCCGGGCTGGGCATCGTGCCCGGCACCACCGCGATCCTCTACGCGCCCACCCACCGCGACTACGAGCGCGGCTTCAGCCCGCCGCTGGACCTGGAGCGCCTCGCCGAGGCCCTCGGCGAGGGCTACCAGCTCCTGGTCCGCACCCACTACTTCTACGGCGCCGACTCGCGGCTCGCCGCGCTGGAGGAGGCGGGCCGCATCCTGGACGTCTCCCGGCACCCGTCCGTGGAGGACCTGGCCCTGGCCTCCGACGCGCTGCTCTGCGACTTCTCGTCGCTGATGTTCGACTACGCGGCGCTCGACCGGCCGGTCGTCGTGCACTCCTCGGACTGGGAGGCGTACCGGCACGCCCGCGGCGTCTACTTCGACCTGCTCTCCGGCGAGCCCGGCGACACCCCGGGCCACATCGCCGCCGACGAGCAGGCCATCGCCGAGGTCTTCCGCTCCGGCCGCTGGACGGACGACCGCTCCACGGAGCTGCGGGCCGCGTTCCGGGAGCGGTTCTGCCCGTACGACGACGGCCTGGCCGCAGAGCGCGTAGTCCGCCGGGTCTTCCTCGGCGAGGACACACTGCTACCGGTGATCCCGCTGGCCGAGCGCACCGCCGCCCCGCCCCCACACGAGGCGGAGGACGAGGCGGAGCTCGACGACGACGAGCCGGCCGGCGTACGCGCCCCGTAAGGGGCGCGGGGAACTGCGCGAGCAACCAGCACGGCGCGGCAGCCGGGCGACGAGCCCAGGCCCTACGGCGCCTAGCGCCCTCGGTTACGCGCCGCGACAATCGCCTTCGTGACGACCGGCGGCAGCACATTCACAGCGACCCGCCGCAGCGCGCTCCGCCCCTTCGGCCCCCCACGTCCCGCGGCATGCGGGACCGCGACCCGCGGCGCCCCGGACCGCACCCGGTGCCGCGACACCGGATGCGCCGGCTCCTTCGCCCCCTTGGCCGAAAGCCGGATCAACGGTTGCCCCGCAACCTCCTGCACCTCGTGCCACAGATCATCGCGCCCGGCGAGCCACTCCAGCAGCTCGCCGCGGACCGGCTCCGCGTCCCCCCAGGTGCCGTAGAACTTCGTGCCGGTAATGCACAGCGGCTTCAGCCCGCCGGTGGTCACCGCCTGCCAGGTGGCCGCGGCCACGCCGGGGCAGTGCTCGGCGCGGTAGTCGTCCAGTACGACCACGCCGTGCGGGCGCAGCAGCTCCCGCACGGCCAGGATGTCGCCGTGTACATGCTCGTACAGGTGCGAGGCGTCGATGTGCGCGAAGCGGCAGCTGTCGTCCTCGACGTGCGCGCGGATCACGGAGGACAGGCCCTGGACGAGGTGCGGCAGCTCGTCGTGGAAGGCGAGGTAGTTGGCCTCGAAGGCGCGGCGGGTGAGCGTGGCGTAGGACTTCGCCATCTCCTTGGAGTTGGAGGCGTCCTCGGCGGGGGAGTCGAAGAGGTCGCAGACCGTGAAGCGGTCACCGGCACGCAGCCGGGCGCCCATGAAGATGGCGCTCTTCCCCATGTACGCGCCGAGCTCCAGCAGGTCGCCCGGTTCCTTGAGGCGTTCCTGGCGGGCCAGGAACCAGTCGAACATGAGCTGGTCGGCGGTGAAGAACCAGCCCTTGACCTCGGACAGGCGGGTGGGTCGCGGGAGCTGCTCGGCACTCTGGTCTGCGGTGAGGGCAGTCATGTGCGGTCCGTCTCCAGACGGTCGGGGGAATCGATGGCGACATGCGACGCGTGTGCTGTTGTGGGCCCGGGCACCGGCTGCGGCACCGCGAGGCGGCGGGCCCGCTCGGGAGAGGGCGCGGGCCGGCGCTCATGGAGGGGTACGGCATCGGGCGGCGACCCCTCGTCGCCGAGGAACACACGGCGTACTACGCGTTCCGCGGCGTGGCCGTCATCGTAAGGGCAGAAAAGTGAACGGAAAGTGGCCCGCAGAGCGGCCGAACGGGGACCGTGCCATGCGGGACTCGCGAAGATGTCGATGAGCTCCTCCTCGTTGCGCGCCACCGGCCCCGGCGGGTGCCGGAGCAGATCGAAATAGGTGCCGCGGGCCTCCCGGTACGCCTCCCAGTCGTCGGTGAGGACCACCACCGGCCGGTCGAGGTTCACGTAGTCGAACATGAGCGAGGAGTAGTCGGTGACCAGCGCGTCCGAGGCCAGGCAGAGGTCCTCCACGCACGGATGGCCGCTCACGTCGATCACCCCGTCGCCGGGCGGCGCCGGCGGCACGTCCGCGGCGTACCGCGGGCCCTCCAGCGAGGAGAAATGCGGACGCACCAGCACCACGAAGTCGGGGCCGAGCTCCCGCAGCAGCCGGTGCGGGTCCAGCGCGGGGCGGCGGGAGCGCCGGTAGTCGCGGTGGGTCGGCGCGTACAGGATCGCGGTGGCGGACGGCGGAATGCCCAGCTCGGTACGGATGCGCAGCACGTCCTGGGCGGTGGCGCGCAGGAACCGGTCGGTGCGCGGCTGCCCGTACTCCAGCGTCGTGTAGTCGGCGGGGTAGACGCGCTCCCAGGTCAGGGTGGCGTGGCGGTTGGCGGAGAGGCTGTAGTCCCAGTTGTCCACGCCGCGCAGCAGCCGCGCGAAGTCGGTGCCGCGGGCCGCGGCCGGGCGCTCCTGGAGGTCCAGGCCCATGTGCTTGAGAGGGGTGCCCCGGTGCGTCTGGAGCAGCACCTGGCCCGGCCGCTTGGCCAGCCGCCCGTCGAAGTGCACATTGTTGACCAGGTACTTCGAGCGGGCCAGCGCGGTCCAGTACGCGGCGGTGCCGGGCTGCAGCCACCGCACGTCCGGCGGCACGGTGTCCTCGTACCCGGGCGCCGCCACCCAGGCCGTGCGCATCCCCGGACACAGCTCGCGCAGCTTGGCCTCGATCGCGGCGGGGTCGCCGGCGTAGCCGCGGTGCCAGTGCGCGGTGAAGACCGCGTGGTCGGGGCGTACCGGCAGCCGCCGCTGGAACCGGTAGTGGAGGCCGAGCGCGGCGCGCCGCGTCCGCCGCAGCACCCACCGGGCGCGGCGCGCTACGGCCCGGCGCAGCCGCTGCGCGCCCGCCAGCAGCCGGAACGGCCGGTGCCAGCCGAGCCGTACCAGGCCGTGTCGGACCCGGACGGCGAGCCGCGGCGGGGCGCTGTCCACAGCGGCGGGGGCGGGG
>NZ_NHSG01000220.1:0-24330 GCF_020024005.1 Streptomyces purpurogeneiscleroticus | reverse complement strand
CGGCGGGCGGCGGGCCGGCGACGGCGGGCCGGGCGGCGCCGTCGGCCGCGCCGTCCGTCTCCTCGGCCGTCTCGTCGCCCAACAGGCCCTGCGGCAGGATGAGTACGGCCTGTACGCCGCCGTAGATGTTGCTCTGCAGGCGGACGACGACGCCGTGCCGGCGGGCCAGCGAGGAGACCACGAACAGGCCGATGCGGCCGTCGTTGAGCAGCTCGGCGACGTCGACGTGGTCGGGGTCGGCGAGCAGCGCGTTCATCCGGTCCTGCTCCTCGACGTCCATGCCCAGGCCGCGGTCCTCCACCTCGACGGCGAGGCCGGCGGTGACCAGCTGGGCGCGGAGCAGGATGTGGGTGTGCGGGGCCGAGTAGACGGTGGCGTTCTCGACGAGTTCGGCGAGGAGGTGGATGACGTCGGCGACGGCGTGGCCGCGGAGCGTGCCCTCGATGGGCGGTACGAGCTTGACGCGCGGGTACTGCTCGACCTCCGCGATGGAGGAGCGCATGACCTCGGTCATGGTGACCGGGCGGGACCACTGGCGGCGGGAGATGGCGCCGCCGAGGACGGCGAGGTTCTCGGCGTGCCGGCGGATGCGGGTGGCGAGGTGGTCGACGTGGAAGAGACCTTTGAGCAGATCGGGGTCCTCGACCCGGTTCTCCAGCTCGTCGAGCAGTTCGATCTCGCGGTGGACCAGGGACTGGAGCCGCCGGGCGAGGTTCACGAAGACCTCGACCTTCTGCTCGCTGCCGCTGGCGTTGCCGCGGGCGATGGCGACCGCGTCGATGACGGCGGTCTCGGCGGCCCGGCCGGCGGCGGCGACGTCGTGGACGAGGAGGTCCAGGGTGTCGCCGGCGGGCCGGGGCAGCGTTTCGGGGGCGCGCTGCTGGAGCCATTCGCCCTGGCGTACGCGGTGCACGAGGGCGTACAGGTCGGACTGGCTGCGGGCGCACACCTCCCGCAGCCGGGCGTAGCGCTGGACGGTGGCGCGGGCCTCGGAGGTGGCGGCGGCGCAGGCGACCGCGGTGATGCCGCACACGAGGGCGAAGCCGCAGCCGAGGACGGTCCAGGCGGCGCCGCTGAGCGGCTGGCCGCCGGACCGGGCGATGAAGGCGGTCACGGCGGAGCAGGTCGCGGCGACGAGCAGGCAGGGCACGGCCGCGAGGCGGACGAGGCGGACGCGTATGACGGAGTCGGCGGCCGTCTCGCGGAGCGGTACGCGGCTGTGCCGGGCGCCTTCGCGGTCCCGCCGCCGCCCGGGCAGCGGTGCGGGAACCATTCCCCCCGTCCCCCCGGTCCCATGGGATGCGGGAGAGTCCTGGGACGCATCGGTCCCCGTCCCCTGGGGAAATGCAGCAGGCATCGGCGCCCTCCGGATCGGCCGTCGGCGGTTCGCGGAGCACGCACGCTAGTTGTTGCGGAGGGGCCGATCAGATGGACTTCGAGGTTTCGCTACCCCGCGCCACCTCCGTGAGTTACCGTCCCCCGCACGCCAGTACGAAGCGGCACGAACTGCCGTTCGTGGCCCGGGTGTTCATCCCGTCCGGCTCCGCTTCCGCCGCCGGTCACTCCCCGGCGGCCGGCGCGCTCCCCGCTCCGCTCGCCATCGCCGCGGCCCCCTTCGGAGGCCAGGCCGGCCAGCCGTGCACCGGCGGCACCGCGGCGGCCCGCCACCACGGCTCCACGGTCAGCTCGTCGGCGGGCTCGAACGGCTTGCCGGGCACCGGCGCCGCGAGCTTCGCGCCGGCCGCCATGGCCGCCGCTGCCGTGCGCTCCGCCGGCTCCGCCCACGGGTGCGGCGCCAGGTTGAAGGTGGCCCAGTGGATCGGCAGCAGGACGCCCGCGGGGCGGCCGCCGCCGAGGTCGAGGTGGGCGCGCAGGCCCTCTTCGGGCGTCATGTGGATGTCGGGCCAGAACTCCTCGCTGTACGCGCCGATCTGGATCATCGTGACGTCGAACGGCCCGTGTGCCTTCCCGATCTCCGCGAAGCCGCCGAAGTAACCGGTGTCGCCGCTGTGGTACACGCGGTGCTCGGGCCCGGCGACCACCCAGGACGCCCACAGCGTGTGCTGCGGGCCGCGCAGCCCGCGCCCGCAGAAGTGCTGGGCCGGGGTGGCGGTCAGCGTCAGCTCGCCCACGCGCGTCGATTCGTGCCAGTCCAGCTCGGTGATCCGCTCCGGCGGCACGCCCCAGTACTCCAGGTCGGCGCCGATGCCGAGCGGCACGACGAAGGCGGTGCCGGTGGCGGTCAGGCCCTGGATGGTGGGCATGTCGAGATGGTCGTAGTGATCGTGCGAGATGACGACGGCGTCGACCGGCGCCAGCTCCGTCAGGGGCAGTGGCACCGGGTGCAGCCGCCGCGGCCCGACCCAGCTGAACGGTGAGCAGCGCTCACCCCAGACCGGGTCGAACAGCACCCGCTGTCCGTCGATCTCCGCCAGCACGCTCGAATGGCCCATCCAGGTGATGCGCAGCCCGGAGGCCGGCGGCCGGCCCCAGTCCGCGAGGGTCGGCCGGTGGACGGGGACCTCGCCCACGGGGGACCTGCGCAGCCTGCCGTCCCGGTTGAGCTGCGTACGGACCATCGGCAGGGTCTGGCCCTGGGTGAGCTGCCGTGTCTCGACGGGGTTACGGAACTGCCCGTCCACGAACTGCGGGGAGCTGCGGATCCTGGCCAGGCGCTCACCTGTGGGCACGGCGCCGAATGCGGCGGTGCGCCACGAGCCGGTACTCATGCGCCAAGAACGGGGAGCGGTCACGACACCTCCAGGTTCGGGACGGTCACCACACCATCACCCTCAACGGACAACCTCGCGACCGGCCCACGCATTCCGAGTACCGCCGGTCGGGGGACGGGTACCCAGCCGGACGGCGGGAGACACCGAGTGCCTTACGGGGGCGGCGTGGCCTGCGGGAAGTCGTAGCGGCGGTGGTCGTCGACGGGCCGGTAGCCGAGCCGCTCGTACAGCGCTGTGCTGGTGCGGTTGGCGGCGTCGGCGAAGAGGACCACCTGCTCGGCTCCGGCCGCGAGCGCGCCGCGCGTGACCGCGGCCGTGGCGCCTGCCGCGTAGCCGTTACGGCGCAGCGCGGGCGGGGTGTAGACGGGGCCGACCCTGACCATGCCGCCGACCGTACGGCTGAGGCCGGCCAGCGACGCCGGGCGCCCGTCGGCCTCCCAGAACGTGAGCCCGCCGTAGGACAGCCGGTCGTCGACGACGCGGTCGTGCCCGTACAGCTCGTGGCCGCTCTCGCGCGTGAACGCGTCCCACCAGTCCAAAAGGAGCCCGCGGTCGGCGGCGGTGGCGGCACGGGCGCTGCCCCGCGGCGCCGGGACCGGCGGGGCCGGCTCCCCCATGCGGTAGAGCCGCATGTGCGTCCGGAGCCGCGCGGCGCGGCCCGTACGGCGCTCCCAGGCGGCGGTGAACGCGTCGGCGGCGGGCCGTGCGCCATTGACCCCGCCGACCGGCAGCGGCCCGGCCGCGAGGACGTCCAGGAGTTCGGCGGCGGCCCGGTCCGGCATGGGCGAGAGCACGGGCGGGCGCGGCGCGGTCCACAGGAACGCGCCCGTGGTCCGCCCGTCCGGGCCGCGCCACCAGCCGTACCGGGGCGGCTCGTCGCCGTAGGCCGACGGGCCCGCGGCGGCCAGCGTGGCCGTGACGCCGAGCAGCACCGTGTGTTCGGCGGGGCGGGCGCGCAGGAAGCCGCCCGCGGTGGTCAGGAAGGTGTCGAGGTCGTCCGTCGTCGTCCAGCCCATGGTCCAGCGTGCCGCCGGTCCCGGCGGGCGCGCATCCGGTTTTTCAGGGCCGTGGGGCGGCCCGGTCCAGGGCGCCGACGCGCAGGGTGAGGTTGACGCGGCCCTTCAGGCCGAGCGCCGCGGGGGCGGTGCCGGGTGCCGTGCGGGGTACGCCGTGGTACGCCCACCGGGACGGGCCGCCGAACACGAAGAGGTCGCCGCTGCGCAGCTCTGCGTCGGTCCAGGGCCGGTTCCGGGTTTCGGTGTTGCCGAACCGGAAGACGCAGGTGTCGCCGAGGCTGACGGAGATCACGGGCGCGGCGGAGCGCTCGTCGATGTCCTGGTGCATGCCCATCCGGGCGTCGTCGCCGTAGAAGTTGAGCAGGGCGATGTCGTACGGCGCGTCGGGTGCGTACGGTGCCGCGCCGGCTCCGCCGCCGTACGCCGCCCCCAGCGCCCGGCCGGCGAGCGCGCGGAGCCGCTCGGGGAAGGGCTTCACGGGCGTGCCGTCGCCGTCCACGACGGTACGGGTGTAGGCGTACGGGTAGGAGTGGCGGCCCGGGCAGTCGGGGTTGTGCCGGACCGCGCGGCCGCAGTCCGGGCAGCGGGGCACCGCGCTCCAGTGCCAGCCCAGGCAGACCTGACGGACGGACATCACGCCGCCGCCCGGGGTCCGTACGGTCCGCAGCCCGGCCGGCCCCCTGGCCCACTCCCGGCACGCCGCCAGCAGCTCCCGCTGCTCCTCCGGGTCCAGCCAGTCCGGCACGTGCACCGCGCCGGGCGCCACCTCCGTCCGCTCGCGGGGGAACACCTCGCGCGGGAACAGTCCGTCCGCTTCGCCCTCCATGTCTCCATCATCCCCCGGGCCGCACGCCGTCGGGTATCGGCCAAGTGGCGCCGCGCCCGACGGCCCACGGGGGCGGGCCCCGCGGGCTGAGCAACACGCGGGGGCGGGCCCGCCGGGCGGACCGCACGGGGCGGGTGCGGCGCGGGGGCTGTCCGGAAAGCGGTGGTGGGGGCGGTGCCGGGCACGTTCCGGCGGGTGACGGGGTAGTGACTTGCCGTTGCGCGGGGTGCGTGGCGTCTACACTCCCCGAAGCGGCCCCAATGGGCCGTTATCGGTCTCACCAGCCAGGGATTCAAGGACACTTGTGACATTCCAGCAGGGACTCCACCAGGACACCCGGCCGACGCAGCCGTACGACGTGCTGGTCGTCGGCGGATCGGGTGTGGACACGATCGTCCGGGTCGGCGCACTGCCGGTTCCGCAGGCCGACTCCTTCGCCGTACCGCCGATCCGGGAATGGGCCGGGCATACGGGCACCGGCGTCGCGCTCGGCTGTGCGGCGCTCGGGCTGTCCACCGCGTTCGTGGACTTCATCGGTGCGGACCACGAGGGCGAGCTGGTCAGGGAGCGGCTGAAGGGCACCGGCGTCGACTTCGATCCGATGATTTCCCCGCACGGGACCCGCCGCGCGGTCAACCTCGTCTCCCCCGACGGCCGCCGCACGTCCTTCTACGACGGCCGGGACCCGCTCGATCTGCGGATGCCGGCCGAGCACTACTTCCCGTACCTCCGCCGGACCCGGCACGTGCATCTGTCGATCATGCACTTCGCCCGGTTCCTCTTCGACGACATCGCGGAGCTGGGCGTCCCCGTCTCCACCGATCTGCACGACTGGGACGGGCTGGCCGACCACCACCGGGAGTTCGCGCTCCGCTCGGATCTGGTGTTCCTCAGCGCGGCGGGTGCCGGGGAGCGGATCGGCGCGGTGATGCGGGAGATTCTGCGCGAGGGCCGGGCCGAGGCGGTGATCGCCACAGCGGGCGCGGGCGGCGCGTATCTGCTCACCCCGGACGACTCCACGCCGCGGCACGTCCCCGCGGCCGTGCCGGCGGCGCCGGTGGTGGACAGCAACGGCGCGGGCGACGCCTTCGTGTGCGGCTTCCTGCACGGCCGGCTGGCCGGGCAGGACCTGGAGGAGTGCGCCCGGCTGGGTACGCTCGCGGGCGCCCACGCCTGTACGTCGGAGGGCACGCACACCGCGCTCATCACGGCGAAGGAGCTGCGCGCGGCAGCGGAGGAAGAGAAGGAGCCCGCCGCTGAGCTGCGGGCCCCTTCGCTCACCCCGTGAGCTTCATGCCAAGCGCGTCACGCCGTGAGCGTCACCCCTTGATGCCCACCCCGCCGTAGAAGATCGTGTTGTTGATCTCTTCGGCGGTGGGCACGGGACCGTCCGGGCGCCACAGCGGGACCCGGACGACGCCCGGCTCCTGGAGCCGGAACGGGCCGAAGAGCCGCTCGACCGCGACCCTGTCGCGGAGGCTGAGCGTGGCGGTGGCGTTCTTGTAGACGTTCAGGACGCCGTCCCGCGCCGCCTCGTCCGTGCGGCCCTCCGCGTACTCCTCGTACGGCTCGCCCGTGGCGTGGGAGAGGATCAGCCGGCTGCCGGCCGGCAGCGCGTCGGCGAGCGCTGCGACCAGGCCGGCCGGGTCCTCGTCGTCGCGTACGAAGTGCAGTACGGCGACGAGCAGCACCGCCACCGGCCGGTCGAGATCGATCAGCGCGCGGACGACCGGGTCGGCCAGCAGCTGCGCCGGGTCGCGGACATCGCCGAGGACGAAGCCGGTGCCCGGCGCGTTGGTGAGCCGGGCGCCCGCGTGGGTGGCCACGATCGGGTCGTTGTCGGCGTAGACCACCCGCGCGTCCGACATCTCCTCGCGCGCCACCTCATGGGTGTTGGGCGAGGTGGGGATGCCGGTGCCGAGGTCGAGGAACTGCCGGATGCCGGCGGCTGCCGCGTCCCGCACGGCGCGCTGCATGAAGGCGCGGTTGGCGCGGGCGCTGTCGCGGACCTGCGGGTAGACCCGGATCACCTCGTCGGCGGCCTCACGGTCGATCTCGTAGTTGTCCCAGCCGCCGAGGTAGTAGTCGTACATCCGCGCGGGATGCGGCCTGCTGGTGTCGATCTCGTCCGCCGTGAAGCCCTGCTCCGCCGGAAGGCTGTGGTCCGCGAGCGGACTGTGCTCCGCCGGGAAGGTCCGGTCGCTCATGCCGTCCTCCGGTCCCCGCACACACAGGGCACCCCGTGCAGCAGGAAGTCCGCCTCGCCCGCCTTCGCGCCCCGGATGAAGCTCTCGATCTCGCCGTGGGTGTAGATCAGTGCCGGGCCGTTGGGATCGGTGGACTGGCGCAGCGCCACCCGGCCGTCCTTGAGTCTCATCGCCTCGACGCACTCGCCGCCGTTGCCGCCGCTCCACGGCTTGTGCCAGCCCTCGCTGCCCAGCTCGCTGGCGGGCATGCCGTTGTAGATGCGTATGCGATCCATGGTTCAGATCTCCTTGCGAAAGCCACTCAGAAGGGCTGCGGTGCGGTGTGCGGGCGCGGCCTGCGCGCACATCCGGTCCAGCGCTTCCAGGAACTGCGAGACATCGCCGCGCTGGTCGAAGTACACGGCGCCGACCAGGCTCTCCGCGTACGCGATGTCGGGCAGCTCCGGGATGGGGAACCGGAAGATGTGGAACGGCCCGTACATGGCGGGGTGCGGGCCGGTGGCGAAGGGGATGACCTGCAGCCGTACGTTGGGCAGTTCGGTGGCCGCGATGAGCCGGTCGAGCTGCTCGCGCATGACGTCGGAGCCGCCGACCGGGCGGCGCAGCACCGTCTCGTCCAGCACGGCCCACAGCATGGGCGCGTTGTCGCGGCGGAGCAGCGACTGGCGTTCCATGCGCAGGGCGACGGAGCGGTCGATCTCCTCGGGGGCGGCGTGCGGCATGCCGGCGCGCAGCACGGCGCGCGCGTAGCCCTCGGTCTGCAGCAGGCCGGGTACGTAGTGCGGCTGGTAGGCGCGGATGAGGTTGGCGGCGCTCTCCAGGCTGACGTACGCGCTGAACCAGTCGGGCAGTACGTCGCGGAAGCGGTGCCACCAGCCGGGGCGGTTGGCCTCCCGGGCGAGTGCGACGAAGGTCTCGCTCTCCTCCGCATCGGTGACGCCGTAGGTGGCGAGCAACTTCTCCACGTACGGGATCTTCAGCCCGACTTCGGCCTTCTCCATGCGGCGTACGGTCGCGTGCGTGACGTCCAGTGCCTCTGCGGCCTGTTCGAAGGAGAGTCCGGCCTTCTCGCGAAGGTCCTGCAGCCTCTTGCCGAGGACTACCCGCAGGACGGTCGGCGCCCCGCCCGACCGTGCGTCCACCACTTGTGATCTCCTCCAACTGAGTTTCGTGCTCAGCAGTGTGTCATGCCATCAGAAGCGCCAACAGACTGCCATGACGATTCTGCAATTTACAGGTTGGTCCTTGCCAAGCTTGTTCAACATCGCACATAGTTGCGGAGTGCCTTCCTCCCACAACGCGGAATCGTTAAGGGGATGTGGCGGCGTCGCCGTCCAACTCCTCAGCGACGCCTTCCATTTGCCGGCGCTGTGCACCTCCGTTCCGGAGGCCCGCCGAAGAGTCACCACCGCGCTGCGGACATGGGGCGTCACCGAGCAGTTGCGCGACGACGCCGAGCTGGTCGTCTCGGAGCTCTTCACCAATGCGGTGCGGCACACCGACAGCGAGCGGGTCTCCTGCGAGCTGACCCTCGACGGCGCGCGGCTGCGCGTGGCGGTCACCGACCAGGGACACAGCGATTCCCGGCCGCAGACCCAGCCCCGCAGCACGGACCGCGAGTCCGGCCGCGGCCTGCTGCTGGTCGGCGCGGTGTCGGAGGACTGGGGCGTACGGCCCACCGACACCGGCCGGGGCCGGGTCGTGTGGGCGGACCTCGCGTACTAGCTGTCCTCGCGTACTGAGGGGCCTCGTGTACTGAGGGACCTCGCGTACTAGTGGGTCGGGGCGGCCGCCTGCGCGAGCGCGGCCGCGTCGGCCTCCAGCAGGGCCAGCTCGGGCCGCTTCGCCGTGACGCGGTCGCCCGAGGACTCGCCGCGCAGCCGCCGCCCGATCCACGGCACGAGGTGTTCGCGCGCCCAGTGGATGGTCTCGCGGCGGGCGTCGGCGGCGGTGCGCGCGGCCTCCGGCGGCCAGGGCTGGTCCGGCTCGGCCGGCACGTCCAGGCCGAGCACCTGCCCCGCACGGAGCGCCACCCGGGTGTGCCCGTCGGGCGAGAGGTGCAGCCGGTCGTCGCTCCAGGCGCGGCGGTCCTGCACGGACTTCAGCGACCACAGGTCCAGGACCGGGCAGCCGTACTGGTCGGCGATGGCCCGGACATGGGCGGTGTACGTGGCGATCTTGCCGCGCAGGTGCCTGAGCACGGGGATGTCGCGGGTGTCGAAGCCCGTGCACAGCAGGACCGTGCCGACCGACTCCTTGAGATCGGCGACGGCGGCGGCGTAGCGCTCGGCGACGGCGTCCGGGTCGGAGCCGGGCCGGAGGATGTCGTTGCCGCCGGCACAGAAGGTCACCAGGTCCGGGCCGAGCTCCTTCGCGCGCGGTACCTGCTCGGCGACGATCTGGTCCAGGAGGCGGCCCCGCACAGCGAGGTTGGCGTACCGGAAATCGTGCTCCGGGCGGCGGTCGGAGAGCAGGACCGCGAGCCGGTCCGCCCAGCCGATGAACGTACCGTCCGGAGCGGGGTCACCGACTCCCTCGGTGAAGCTGTCCCCGATGGCTGCGTACGACCCGAACGGGCCACTTTCACTGCTGCTTATCTTCTTCGAATCCTCTGCCACGTCAGGACATACTTCACCTTCGGGAGTGACCTACGCCACCGTAACCATGGGTTGACGGCAGGTGATGATTGCCACTCAGTCAAATTCTGTCCAAGTCGGAATACGAGTGGACAGCAGCTCCGCCACCAGGCGGACGCCAAGCGAAGGCAGCGCGAGCGATACCGCGCGCGCCCCGACCGCATACGGTCACATTCACCGGTCACGATCAGTGGCCGGACGAGCTAGTTGCCTATTGCACCAGTGCCGTATGGTCGAATCAGCCCGCTCGCCGGCGAGCAGCGTCGGCGGCCGACGTAAAAGGAGCGCGCCCGTGACGACGCAGCAGCCGCCCCAGGTCCGGTCGACCGAGCCCCTGCTCACCGAGGTGCGCAACTTCCGGGACGTCGGCGGGCTGCCGACGGTCGACGGGCGGCGGGTGCGGCAGGGCCGGCTCTTCCGCAGCGGTCACCTGGCGCACGCGACGGAGGCGGACGCCGCCTTCCTCGGCACCCTCGGCCTGCACACCATCTTCGACTTCCGCAACGCCGCCGACATCAAGCTCGAGGGCCCCGACGTCACCCTGCCCGGCGTGCGGCACATCAACATCCCGCTCACCGACCCGGCCGACGGCGCGGAGTTCTGGGCGATGGTGCGCGACGGCGAGCTGGACCAGCTGCGCGCGGCGCTGGGCGACGGGCAGGCGGCGGGCCGGATGGCGCGCACGTACCGGCACATCATCTCGACCCGCACCGCCGACCACAGCCGAATACTGCACTCCATAGCCGAGGAGAGCGTGCCGACGCTGATGCACTGTGCGGCCGGCAAGGACCGCGCGGGCCTGTCGATCGCGATCACACTGCTCGCGGTGGGCGTGGAGCGGGAGGCCATCGAGGCGGACTACCTGGAGTCCAACGACCCGCGCCGGCGGTACAAGGTGCGCCGCTCCAACCGCTCGGCGGCAGGCATGTCCGAGGAGGTCATGGCGCTGCTCGCGCCGCTCTTCGACGCCCGCGCCGAGTACCTGCACGCGGCGTTCGACACCATCGAGTCCACCTGGGGCTCGACGGAAACGTACCTCACCGAGGGCCTGAAGCTCACCCCGGAGACCCGCGGCCGGCTGCGGGAGCGCCTGCTGGAGGACTGAGGCCACGGTCGCGGCCCCCGTACCGTCGTGTGACGGGCCGGGGGCCGCTTCCGTACCCGTCCTCAGCGGTTCGCCATCGCCTGCTTCACCAGCGTCCGCCCGAAGTCCCAGATCAGCCCGCCGCCCGCGTGGGCGTCGTCCATGACGCCCGTGAACGCCTCGACGAAGCGCTCCACCTCCGGCTCACCGATGATCAGCGGCGGGATCAGCTTGATGACCTCCAGGTGATCGCCGGAGACCTGGGTGAGGATGCGGTGCCGCTGGAGCAGCGGCACCACCACCATCTGCGCGAAGAGCCCCTTGCGCGCCGCCTGCAGCATCGTCCAGCGGCTCCGCAGCCCCAGCGACTTCGGGCGGCCGAACTCGATCCCGATCATCAGACCGCGGCCCCGCACGTCGTGCAGCAGCTCGTACTTCGGGATCAGCTCGGTCAGGCGGGCGCGCAGCAGGTCGCCCGTGGACCGCACGCCGGCGACGATCCTCTCGTCCTCCATGACGGTCAGGACCGCGAGCCCCGCCGCCATCGCCTGTGCGTTGGATCCAAAGCTGGCGGAGTGCACCAGGACCCGGTCCATCGAGGAGTAGACCTTCTTGAAGACCGACTCCTTGCCGAGCGTGGCGCCGACCGGCACATAGCCGCCGGACAGCGCCTTCGCCACGCAGACCAGGTCCGGTTCGACGCCGGGCTCGTGCTGGTAGGCGAAGAAGTCGCCGGTGCGGCCGAGCCCCGTCTGCACCTCGTCGGCGATGAGCAGCGCCTTGTGCTTGTGCAGCAGCTCCTGTGCGGCGCGCAGAAAGCCCGGTGGAGTGGGGTGCACGCCCTTTCCCTGGATCGGCTCCACGACGAAGGCTGCCACGTCGCCGCGCTTCAGCTCCCGCTCCAGCGCGTCCAGGTCGCCCATCTCGATCGCGGTGTCCGGCAGCAGCGGCGCGAAGCCGTCGCGGAAGCCCGCCTCGCCGTTGACCGAGAGCGAGCCCGTGGTCAGGCCGTGGAAAGCGTGCGTGCAGTACAGGATGCGCGGGCGTCCCGTCGCGTACCGGGCGAACTTCAGTGCCGTCTCGACGGCCTCGGTGCCACTGTTCCCGAAGAAGACCCGGTCCAGGTGCGGCGCGTACCGGAGCAGCTTCTCGGCGAGCAGCCCTGGCAGCGGCGGGCAGTCGAAGCGGGTGAGGTCGGCGAGCCCGGCGTCCAGTACGTCGTGCAGCGCCTGTCGGACCACGGGGTGGTGTCGGCCGAGGCCCATCACGCCGAACCCGGCGAGCATGTCCAGGTAGTCCTGCCCCTGGTCGTCCCAGAAGTACGCGCCCTCGGCCCGCTCGTAGACCTTGTCGAAGCCGATGGTGTGCAGCATGCGCGGCAGCTGGTGGTTCAGGTGCTTGGCGTGCAGGTCGTAGCGTTCGGCGCCGCGCTCGGCGAGCAGCTTGGTGAGATCGAATCCGGTCATGCGTCGTTGCTCTCCTTGACGGCCGCGACGGCCGCCGCGCGGTCGTCCGTACGGGGCAGGCTCTCGGCGATGCGCCCTGCGATCTCCGCCGGGGTCAGCCCGATGTCGGCCAGCACCTCGCCCCGCTTGGCATGCGCGAGGAACTGTTCGGGGATGCCGAAGGTGCGCAGCGGCAGGTCCACGTCGGCATCGCGCAGCGCCTGGCCGACCGCGGCGCCGACGCCGCCGGTGCGGCTGCTGTCCTCCACGACGGCCACCGCGGCGTGCCGCGCGGCCAGCCGCGGGATCTCCGGGTCGACCGGCTTGACCCACCGCGGGTCGATGACCGTGGCGCCGATGCCGCGCGCCGCGAGCAGTTCGGCCGCCGCCAGGCAGACCGGCGCCATCACGCCGACCGCGACCAGCAGCACGTCCTCCCGGTCGCCGCGGGCGAGGACGTCCACTCCCCCGACGCGTTCCAGCGCGGGGATGGGCTCGCCGACGGACTCCTTGGGGTAGCGCACGACGGTCGGCGCGTCGTCGACGTCGACGGCCTCGCGCAGCTGGGCGCGGAGCTGATCGGCGTCGCGCGGCGCGGCGATCCGCAGGCCCGGCACGACCTGGAGGATCGACATGTCCCACATGCCGTTGTGGCTGGGCCCGTCGGTGCCGGTGACGCCGGCCCGGTCCAGTACGAAGGTGACTCCGCACTTGTGCAGCGCGACGTCCATCAGGACCTGGTCGAAGGCGCGGTTGAGGAAGGTGGCGTAGACCGCGAAGACCGGGTGCAGGCCGCCGGTGGCGAGCCCGGCCGCCGAGACCGCGGCGTGCTGTTCGGCGATGCCCACGTCCCAGACCCGGTCGGGGTAGGCCGCGGCGAACTTGCCCAGCCCCACGGGCTGCAGCATCGCCGCGGTGAGGGCCACCACGTCCGGCCGCTCGGCGCCGATGCGGACCATCTCGTCGCCGAAGACGGAGGTCCAGGACGGCGGGCCGGGCGGCGCGACCGGCGCGCAGGTCAGCGGGTCCATCACGCCGACGGTGTGGAAGCGGTCGGCCTCGTCCTCCAGGGCCGGCCGGTAGCCGCGGCCCTTCTCGGTGAGGCAGTGCACCAGTACGGGACCGTGGAAGCGGGCGGCGCGGCGCAGCGCGGACTCCACGGCCTCGATGTCGTGCCCGTCGATCGGGCCGACGTACTTCAGGCCCAGGTCCTCGAACATGCCCTGGGGCGCGAAGGCGTCCTTGAAGCCCTTCTTCGCGCCGTGCAGCGATTCGTACAGCGGCCTGCCGACGACCGGCGTGCGCTGCAGGACGTCCTTGCCCCAGGACAGGAAGCGTTCGTAGCCGTCGGTGGTGCGGAGCGTGGCGAGGTGGTCGGCGAGGCCGCCGATGGTGGGCGCGTAGGAGCGCTCGTTGTCGTTGACGACTATGATCAGCGGCCGGTCCTCGGCCGCGATGTTGTTGAGCGCCTCCCAGGCCATGCCGCCGGTGAGCGCGCCGTCCCCGGTGACCGCGACGACGTGGTCGCGCTTCCCCAGTACCTGGTTGGCCTTGGCCAGCCCGTCGGCCCAGCCGAGCACCGTGGAGGCGTGGCTGTTCTCGATGACGTCGTGGACGGATTCCTCGCGCGAGGGGTACCCGGACAGGCCGCCCTTGCCGCGGAGCTTGGAGAAGTCCTGCCGGCCGGTCAGGATCTTGTGGACGTACGACTGGTGCCCGGTGTCCCAAAGGATGCGGTCGGCGGGCGAGTCGAACACCCGGTGCAGGGCGATGGTCAGCTCGACCACGCCCAGGTTGGGTCCGAGGTGGCCGCCGGTGCGGGCGACCGCCTGGATGAGGAACTGGCGGATCTCCGCGGCCAGTTGACCGAGGCGGTCCGCCGGCACCTCCTTGAGGTCCTGCGGTTCCCGGATGTATTCGAGCATCGACATGCTGGGTCCCCCTCCTCTTTTTACTTGCCGACGGAGCCGCCGGGTCGTCGGCCGGCGGCGGCGCCGGGGGTCGGTTCAGCCGACGGTGACGTCGGGGGCGCCGGTGGCCGCTCCCTCGGCTGCCATGCGTTCGGCGATCTTCATGGCTTCCTCGATGAGGGTCTCCACGATCTTCGACTCCGGGACGGTCTTGATGACCTCGCCCTTCACGAAGATCTGCCCCTTGCCGTTGCCGGAGGCGACACCCAGGTCGGCCTCGCGAGCCTCACCGGGACCGTTGACGACACAGCCCATGACCGCGACACGGAGCGGCACCTCCATGCCGTCCAGCCCGGCGGTGACCTCCTCGGCCAGCTTGTACACATCCACCTGGGCACGGCCGCAGGACGGGCAGGAGACGATCTCCAGCCGGCGCTGGCGCAGGTTCAGCGACTCCAGGATGGAGATACCCACCTTGATCTCCTCTGCCGGCGGGGCCGACAGCGAGACGCGGATGGTGTCGCCGATGCCCTCGCTCAGCAGCGCGCCGAAGGCCACGGCGGACTTGATGGTGCCCTGGAAGGCCGGACCGGCCTCGGTCACGCCCAGGTGCAGCGGGTAGTCGCACTGCGCGGCCAGCTGCCGGTAGGCATTGACCATGACCACCGGGTCGTTGTGCTTGACGGAAATCTTGATGTCACGGAAGCCGTGCTCCTCGAAGAGGCTCGCCTCCCACAGCGCCGACTCCACCAGCGCCTCGGGCGTGGCCTTGCCGTACTTCTGCAGCAGCCGCCGGTCCAGCGAGCCCGCGTTCACACCGATACGGATCGGAGTGCCGGCGTCGTTGGCCGCCTTGGCGATCTCCTTGACCTTGTCATCGAACTGCTTGATGTTGCCGGGGTTCACCCGCACCGCCGCACAGCCCGCGTCGATCGCCGCGAACACGTACTTCGGCTGAAAGTGAATGTCGGCGATCACCGGGATCCCCGACTTCTTCGCGATCACCGGCAGCGCGTCCGCGTCGTCCTGCGTCGGGCAGGCCACCCGGACGATCTGGCAGCCGGACGCCGTCAGCTCCGCGATCTGCTGCAGCGTCGCACCGATGTCCGCCGTACGCGTCGTCGTCATCGACTGTACGGAGACGGGCGCGTCCCCGCCCACGGCCACCGGCCCGACCTGGATCCGGCGCGAGACGCGCCGGACGGCCAGGGGTCGGGCCGGGACCTCGGGGAGCCCCAACCTGACAGGCTCACCAATGGTCATGACGTCACCCGTGGCTTCCGGCGACGGTCTCGCGGGCGGCGCGCAGCGACTCCTTCAGGGAGCCCATGGTCGCCAGGACGGCGGTCGGCTCGTAGCCGCAGTGCGCCATGCAGTTGGCGCAGCGCGGGTCCTTGCCGCGGCCGTACTTGTCCCAGTCGGTCTCCTCGATCAGCTCCCGGTACGTGGGGACGTACCCGTCGCTCATCAGGTAGCAGGGGCGCTGCCAGCCGAACAGGGAGTAGTTCGGGATCGCCCAGGCGGTGCAGGGGAAGTCCGCCTTGCCCTCCAAAAAGTCCAGGAAGAGCGGGCTGTGGTTGAGCCGCCAGCGGCGCCGGTTGCCGCCGGCGAACGCCTTCTTGAACAGCTCCCTGGTCTGCTCGACGCCGAGGAAGTGCTCCTGGTCGGGGGCCTTCTCGTAGGCGTAGGCGGGCGACAGCATCATCTCGTCGACCTTGAGGTCGTCGTTGAGGAAGTTGAGCACCTCGATGATGGTCTGCGGGGTGTCGGTGTTGAAGAAGGTGGAGTTCGTGGTGACGCGGAAGCCGCGGCGCTTGGCTTCCTTGATGGCCTCCACGGCCTCGTCGAAGACGCCTTCCTTGGCCACGGACTCGTCGTGACGCTCGCGCATCCCGTCGATGTGCACCGCGAAGGCGAAGTACGGCGACGGGGTGAACTTGTCCATCTTCTTGCGCAGCAGCACGGCGTTGGTGCACAGGAAGACGTACTTCTTCTTGGCGACCAGCTGGCGCACGATCTCATCGATCTGAGGGTGCATCAGAGGCTCGCCGCCCGCGATGGAGACCATCGGGGCGCCGGATTCCAGTACGGCACCGACCGCCTGGGCGACCGGCATCCGCTGCTTCAGCACCCCGGCCGGGTGCTGGATCTTTCCGCAGCCCTCGCACGCGAGGTTGCACGCGTAAAGCGGCTCCAGCTCGACGATGAGCGGGAACTTCGCACGCCGCCGGAGCATTTTCTGTTCAAAGAGATACGTCCCGACCCTGATGGTCTGACGGAGCGGCATGGCCATCTGGCTCACCTCCTGGGGAGCAGCAAAGAACGGTGCCATTCAAAGAAAACGGGAAGGATGGCACGCAAGACACGGAAGGCCGATATTCCCCCGCGTATCGTGCCAATACGAACGAGTTCGTGCTCTGGAGCGTCCACGACCACTCGGACGGCGGCAATGGGGCGGGGCCCGGCGCGCAGCGCGCTGCCGAGTGTCGCGGCGGACTCCATGTCCACCGCGACCGCTCCGGCGGCGTGCAGCGCGGTCCGCTCGGCGCCGCGCACGACGTGGTCGCTGCCGAGCAGCAGCCCGGAGTGCACGGTCAGGCCGCGCTCCTTCAGGGCCGCGACGAGCGGCGAGTTGTCGCGGCAGACGGCCTCGGGGCGGTCCGGGTGGTGCTCGCGGGTGGCGTCCGCGACGACCACGTCTCCGGGGCGCATGCCCGGCGCGAGCCCGGCACAAAAGCCGCTGGCGACGACCGGCGAGGCCGCGGTGGGCGAGCCGGCGCCGAGCGCGGCGCCGACGGCCCGCTCCGCGGCCTGCGGGCCCATGCCCGTACGGAGCACGGTGACGCCCGGGCCGCCGCGCAGCGCGAGGCGCTCGATGCCGAGCGCGCAGGCGACCAGCAGCGGGGGCGTCGGGCCCGGGGACGGGCCGTCCGAGTCGGTCATCTAGGGCCTCACGGCTGCTCCGGCCGGACCGCCGCCCAGATAGCGGCCCAGGGCCGTGAGCGGGAAGACCTGCCGGTAGAGGTGGTAGTTGATCGAGAAGTCCCAGGGGAAGCCGGTACCGGTGAAGTACGGCTCGTCCCAGGAGCCGTCGGGGCGCTGGGTGGCGGCGAGGTACTGCACGCCGCGCTCCACGGCCTTGCTGTCCCGCTCACCGGCCGCGAGCAGCGCCATCAGCGCCCAGCCGGTCTGCGAGGCGGTCGAGGCGCCGCGCCCGATCCAGTCGCGGTCCTTGTACGAGCGCTGGTCCTCGCCCCAGCCCCCGTCGTCGTTCTGCACACTCTCCAGCCAGGAGACCGCACGTCGGATCGCGGGGTGCGAGGCGGGGATGCCGGCCGCGACGAGCGCGGGCAGCACGGAGCCGGTGCCGTAGACGTAGTTGGTGCCCCAGCGGCCGAACCACGCGCCGGTCGGGTCCTGCTCGGCCAGCAGCCATTCGATGCCGCGCCGGATCCGCGGGTCGTGGGTGCTGCCGACGTCCGCCGCCATCTCCACGACGTGCGCGGTGACATCGGCCGACGGCGGGTCGATGACCTCGCCGAAGTCGCAGAACGGCAGCCGGTCGGGGAAGGGGCTGGTGTTGTCGCCGTCGAAGGCGCCCCAGGCCCCGTTGCGGGACTGCATGCCGAGATTCCAGCGCACGGCGCGGCGTACGGCGTCCTCGACGCGCTGCGGGTCCGGGTGCTCGACCCGGCGCAGCGCGAGGACGACCTCGGCGGTGTCGTCGATGTCCGGGTAGTTGTCGTTCTCGAACTCGAAGGCCCAGCCGCCGGAGGGCAGCGTCGGCCGGCGCACGGCCCAGTCGCCGGGCCGGTCGATCTGCTCGTCCAGCATCCAGTCCGCGGCCTTGACGAGCTGCGGGTGGTCACGGGGCAGCCCGGCGTCGGCGAGCGCGATGGTGGCGAGGCAGGTGTCCCAGACCGGCGACTGGCACGCCTCGATCATGCGGACGGGAGCACCGTGACCGTCCTCGCGCCAGACGGCGAAGCGGTCCAGGGAAGCCAGGCCCTCACGGAGCACGGGGTGGTCCAGGTCGTAACCGAGCAGCTGCAGGGCGATGACCGAGTACACCGCGGGGGGCTGGATGCCGCCCCAGCAGCCGTCGTTCTCCTGCCGCTCGATGATCCAGCGCGCCGCCGTGCGCATGGCGCTGCGGCGCAGCCGGCGCGGCGCGACCTTGCGGTAGACGTGCAGCGCCGCGTCCAGGCGCTGGAAGAGGCCGTCCCAGGTGGCGAGGGGGGCGAGCGGCCGCGGCGGGTTCGGGTTCCGCCGGTCGGTGTGCAGCTCGTCGAGGGCGAACGGCGCGGGGCGTACGGGCCGGTGGGCCGAGACGATCGTCAGCGGGACGATGGTCTGCCGGGCCCAGCAGCCGAAGTCGTAGATGTTGAGCGGGAACCACTTCGGGAGGGCGATGAGCTCCGGGGGCAGGTCCGGCAGGTCCTCCCACTTCCACCAGCCGAAGAGGGCCAGCCAGATGCGGGTGAAGACGCGGGAGGCGGCGATGCCGCCCTGTGCGCGGATCCAGGCGGACGCCCTGGCCATGTGCGGCTCGTCGGGGCGGTCGCCGGCCAGGCGGAGGGCGACATAGCCCTCGATGGTGGTGGAGAGCTCGCCGGGGCCGCCGTAAAAGCCGGCCCACGTGCCGTCGTCGCGCTGCTCGCCGCGTACAAAGCGGGCGGCGGCCTCGGTGGTCTTCGGGTCGCTGATGCCCAGGAACTGGCGGAGCATCAGGTCCTCGGCGTCCATCGTCACGTTGGTGTCGAGGTCGCCCTTCCACCAGCCGGCGGGGTCCTGGAGGGAGAGGAGGTATTCGGTGGCCCGGGCGGTCGCCTGCCGCGCCGCGCCCGTTGGATCGTCGGGCGCCGGGGGCGGGTTCGCGGGGCTCCGGTCGGTGGTCTCAACGGTGGCATCGCTGGCCGCGGGTGCCCGGGACGGCAGTGCCCCGGTGCTTCCGTCGGTCGTCGCTGTCATGGCTTCCCCTTCTGCAGTGATCAAAGACAAATGCATGGGGCTTCCGTCGGCCGGTGCCCGGCCCCCGGTATGGCGTACCGGGGGCGGCCGGCACCGGCCGGCGACTGCGAACTAGTCGGTGGTAATCGTGATCATCTCTTCCGTACGACAACGAAGTCCGCAAGGGCGGCCAGCTGTGCGCGGACCCCTTCGGGCATATCGATCTCGTCGAGTGCGGCGATCGCGGTGGCGTGCTGGCGGCGGGCCTCCTCCGAGGTCCACTCGCGGCCACCGGCCTCCTCGATGAGAGCTGCGCGGGAGGCGAATTCCGCCTCCGTGAAATCGGCGATCTCGGTGTCGCTCTTCTTGGCGTCGGCGGCCAGGATGCGGGCGAGCTTCTCGGATGCCGGGCCGCCCGCGTCCAGAGCGGCGACGACCGGCAGCGACTTCTTCCGCTGCCGCAGGTCGGACCAGGTCTGCTTGCCGGTGGCGTCCGGGTCGCCCCAGATGCCGAGCAGATCGTCGACGGCCTGGAAGGCGAGGCCGAGGTGGTAGCCGTACTTCTCCAGGACGTCGGCGGTGTGGTCGCCGGCGCCGCCGAGCACCGCGCCGATGGAGACGGCGCAAGCCAGCAGCGCGCCGGTCTTGTTGCCCTCCATCTCCAGGCACTCCGCGACCGTGACCCGGTCCCGGTGCTCGTAGGAGATGTCCTGGGCCTGGCCGTCGATCAGCTTGCGGGTCGCGGCGGTGAGCCGGCGGGCCGCGCGCCCGGCGTCCACGGTCCCCAGCTCCAGGAGTATTTCATTGGCGAGCGCGAAGAGCGCGTCACCGACCAGAATGGCCTGAGCGGGCCCGTGCACCTTCCATACGGTGTCGCGGTGGCGGCGCTGCTCGTCGCCGTCCATGAGGTCGTCGTGCAGCAGCGAGAAGTTGTGCACGAGCTCCACGGCGACGGCGCCGGGAATCCCCGTTTCGGGCGCCGCGCCCGCGGCCTCCGCCGAGAGCAGTGTGAGCGCGGGCCGGACGGCCTTGCCGCCGTCGCCCGCCGACGGCGCTCCCGCGGCGTCGATCCAGCCGAAGTGGTACGCGGCTACGGTGTCCATCGGAGGCGCGAGCCGGTCAACGGCGGCCCGCAGCACCGGAGTGGCGAGCCTGCGCCCGCGCTCCAGGAGTGCGGTGACGCCCTCGGTGTCGATTACTGGGGAAGCCGGGTTCACGGTTTCTCCTCTGTTTCCGGTGCTCGTGCTCGTGCGAGCGCGCGTACTCGTGTTCATGCCGCCTCCTGGGGCAGTGATCCCTGGGGGAAGCCGAGTTCGGTGAGTGCCTCGCGGGCGGCGCCGATGCCGCTGCGAACAGCGCTTTCCATGGTCGCGGGCCACCCGGTGGCGGTCCACGCACCGGCCAGGTACAGGCCGGTGGACTGAGTGCGGGCGGCGGGCCTGAGGCGGCCGACGCCCGGTGCGGGTGCGAACGTCGCGGTGCGTTCGCGGGTGACGAAGAAGTCGCGGACCTTCGCGCCGCGCGCGGCGGGCAGCACCCGCGCGAGCTCCGGGAGGTACCGCTCGCGCAGCACGCCGACCGGCAGGTCGATCTCGTCCTGCGCCGCGGACTGCGAGACGGCGAGGTACTGCCCGCCGCCCTCCAGCCCGGACGCCTCCGTGCGGTCGAAGACCCACTGCAGCGGCGAGCCGAGCGCCGCGAAGAACGGGCGGCGCAGGACCTTGCGGTCGTAGAGCACGTGCACGTTGAGGATGGGGGCCGTACCGATGTCCAGCAGCCGGTCCGGGCGGTCCAGCGCGCCGGGCGGCAGCAGGCCGTGCGCCTCGCGCTGCGGCAGGGCCAGTACGACCGTGTCGGCGGTCAGCTGCTCCTGGCTGTGCGGCCCGTTCTCGACGGTGACCTGCCAGCGCTGCTCGTCGGTCCGGGTGAGTGCGCTCGCGCGCGTCCGGGTCTCCACGCGCACCCCGGCCTTCTCCAGCGCGGCCCGGGCCAGCGTGTCGTGGACCTCGCCGAGCGGGACGCGGGACCAGCCGATGTCGGCGGCGCCCGGGTCGGAGAGCAGCCCGGTCTTGAAGACCATGGCGGCGAGCCCGGCGGAGGCGTCGCCGGCGCGGGCGTTCAGCGTGGCGACGCCGACCAGGTCCCACAGCGCCTCGACGGCGCGCGGCGACTGGCCGTGCCGGGCGAGCCAGCTCGCGAAGTCGATGCGGTCCAGCGCGGGGTCGGCCGGGTCCAGGGCCTTCAGGGCGAGCGCGGCGCGGCCCACGGAGGCCCGCTCGGCGAGCGAGAGGTGCGGGTAGCCGGCCAGGCTCGCGGCGAGGTGCAGCGGGACGGGCAGGGCGGTGCGGCGCAGCCGGCCCAGGCGCAAGCCCGCCGCGGCGCGCGCCGGGTCGGCGTCCAGCACCGGCACGTCCAGCCGGTCCTGGACCGGCATCAGGTGCGCGCCGCCGACGCGCTCCAGGAAGTCCCGGTAGGCGGTGCAGCAGCGCAGGTAGACGTGCTGGCCGTTGTCCACGCTCAGCTCGCCGGCCGCGGAGTCGCGGCGGAAGGAGAAGGCGAGGCCGCCGAGGCGCGGCCGGCCCTCGACGAGGGTGACGCGCAGCCCGGCGTCGGCGAGCGCGAGGGCCGCGGTGGTGCCCGCGAGTCCGCCGCCGACGACGACCGCCGTGGCGCCCCCGTCGCCGGAAGCGCCCGCGGTGACCTGCGTGGCCGGCCGTGTGTCGGCGGAAGTCATGCGTCCTCCCGGGATGCTGCTGTCATGGACGCAGCAGTACGCCACGGGGTTGCCCGCCGCTCCGCGCCCGGTCGCAGGGCGCGTACCTGCACGGACGCGCCCCGACCGGCTCTGGAGGTCACGGCGCATACCTGCGCGAGCGCGCTCCGGCTCGCTCCGAGTGTCATGCGCGCCTCCTGACGGCCTGCCGGCGGCCGATGGCCCGGGCGTCGAGCCCGGAGAGGCCGCGGACGGCGACGAACGCCTTCTCGTGGCCGGGCAGCGAGACCCGGCCGCGCAGCACCGCCTCGGGGTCGTCGGCGATCCGGCGCAGCAGGCGGTGGTAGATGCCGGCCATCGCCGCGACGCAGGCACCGGAGCGCCGGTCGAGCATGGGCAGCAGCCGGAAGCCCTCGGCGAACAGGGCAAGGGCCCGGCGCACTTCGAAGTGGACGAGGCCGGCGAAGTCGGCTCCGGAGGGCGGGACGGGGCCGTGGAAGCCCGCGGCGCAGCCGAACTTCTCCAGATCCTCGGCGGGGAGGTACGTACGGTCGTTGGCCGCGTCCTCCCGGACGTCCCGGAGGATGTTGGTCAGCTGCAGGGCGAGCCCCAGCGTATCGGCGTACTCGGGAGCGCGGTCGGCCCCCGGCGCGCCGGGCACGGTGCCGAACACGCCCAGCGAGAGCCGCCCGATGGCCCCGGCGACGCAGCGGCAGTACGCCTTGAGGTCGTCCCAGGTCTTGTACGTCTCGCCGTGCACGTCCATCAGGACGCCGTCGATCAGCTCGTCCAGGCCGTCCAGCGGCAGCGGGAATCGGCGCGCGGCGTCCGCGAGCGCGACCGCCACGGGGTCGGTGTCGTCCTCGGCGATCCGGCCGTCTCTGATGCGCGCCAGCAAACCACGGGTGTCCGCGAGCCGCTGCTCCTTCTCGGCGGGCGCCAGCGCGCCGTCGCCGATATCGTCCACCCGGCGCGAGAACGCGTACAGCGCCGACATCGCCTGGCGCTTGTCGGCGGGCAGCAGTCTGATCCCGTAAGCGAAGTTGCGCGCCTGCTGCCCGGTAACGGCCTCGCAGTAGCGGTACGCAGCGAGCACCGGCGCGGACGCGTGTGTACTTGCCTCCACGGTCCGACTCACCCCTCTCTTCGCAGTGTCGCCCCTACCGCGCGCAGCAGACCGAGCTTGCTGGGCTTGGGCGGTCCAGGGAGGACGTCGTGATCGGCGGCCGCCACCGCCTGGAGAGCGGCGCGTCCGCCGGCGACGAAACCGGCGAGCAGCAGCTTGAGTCTGCCGTGGACGCTACCCACCAGCGGGGCACCTTCATTCAGCAGGTCACGGGCGCGTTCCGCCTCGAATGCAACCAGCGCGCGCGCCTGTGCGCCCCCTGTCGGAGCGGCCAGGTCGGATTCCGCGACACCAAAGCGCTTCATGTCTTCGGCAGGCAGATAGATGCGGTCCCTCCGGAGGTCCTCGGCGACGTCCTGGATGTGTTCGACGATCTGGAGGGCAGTGCAGATGGCATCCGAACGGCGGATCCGCTCGGGAGTGGTCGTGCCCGTGATGCCCAGGACCAGCCGGCCCACGGGGTTGGCGGACAGTTCGCAGTAGTCCAGCAGGTCCGCGTAGCTCTCGTAACGGCTGACGCGCTGGTCCTGCCGGTTGGCTTCGATCAGCCGCTCGAACGGCTCGGGGCTCAGCCCGCAGCGGCGCACGGTCGGGCCGAGGCGGCGCATGAGGGGGTGCCCGGGGCCCGGCGCGCGGTCGCTGTAGACCCGGCGCAGGTCGGCTTCCAGGGCGTCCAGCATCGCGAGGCGGTCCTCGGACTGTGCGCGGTCGAGGCCGAGCAGTACCGCGTCGCCGCCGCCCGGTGCGAGGTCGCCGTCGCCGATGTCGTCGACCAGGCGGGCGAATCCGTAGACCGCCATCAGGTCGGCGCGCCAGGCGCGGGGCAGGAAGAACGGCGCGACGGGGAAATTCTCGTGCGCGGCCTTGTCGAGGACGGCGCGCTCGGGCGCGACAGGCTCCGGGCTCACCGGAGGCTGCCCGGCGCGTTCCGGAGCCGGAGAGATCCCGTAGCCATTGCCGTCACGTCTCCCGTTCTACACCGCCACGCCAAAACTTCATATTTCGGACACGCCGCACGCGCGGCCGGTCCGATCAGGGCGCTCATCGTCACTGTCGGACTATTTTGCCCGACTTGTACCACATGTGCCGTTCCGCACCCGTACAGCTTACGCCGTACATCTCACGCTCGTCCGAGTGGGTACCGAACCGCGAAGCAACGATCCGGACAACTCCACCGGGCAGGCAACTGTTCCTGCAGCGGCTGGAGTTGACCATTTCTTCAGCATCGAAGGCCCCCGCGCCCGGACACGCGGGGGCCTTCTCTCCGGATACGAGCTACTTGCCCGTTTCCTTCTCGTATGCCTTGATCACTTCGTCCGTGGGGCCGTCCATGAGGAGCTCGCCCTTCTCCAGCCACAGCACCCGGTCGCAGGTGTCCCGGATGGACTTGTTGTTGTGGCTGACCAGGAAGACCGTGCCGGCCTCCTTGCGCAGCTCGCGGATGCGGGCCTCGGAGCGCTTCTGGAACTTCCGGTCGCCGGTGGCCAGCGCCTCGTCGATCATCAGGACGTCGTGGTCCTTGGCCGCGGCGATGGAGAACCGCAGCCGGGCCGCCATACCGGAGGAGTAGGTGCGCATCGGCAGCGAGATGAAGTCGCCCTTCTCGTTGATGCCGGAGAAGTCGACGATGTCCTGGTAGCGCTCGCGGACCTGCTCGCGGGTCATGCCCATGGCCAGCCCGCCCA
>NZ_NHSG01000219.1:0-28333 GCF_020024005.1 Streptomyces purpurogeneiscleroticus | reverse complement strand
CCCCCCTCCATGCGCGGTGGGGAGGTCCACCGCGCATGGAGGGGGGTGAAACGCGCGGCCGCGGAGGGGCGCGCGCCGTGGGGGGATGCACGCGCGGTGGGGTTCGCGGACCCCACCGCGCGTCTCAGCGCGGGCTGCCGGCCGGCCGTCGGCCCGTGGTCATCGGCGGGCGGCCGACGGCCGACGGTTCGGGAGGGCCGGTACGCCGGTCAGGACGCCTTGCCGAAGTGGACGCCCTTCAGGCCGTTCGCCCAGAGCTGGTCGACCTCGGCGCGCTCGTTGGCGTCCGGCTGGGCGTTGGTGCAGGACGGGCCGGGGCCGCCGCCGGACATCAGCTCGCTGCACGGGCCTTCGTAGTGGTCCGGCAGGCCGAGGACGTGGCCGGTCTCGTGCGCGGTCACGCGGGTGGAGTCGTACTCCTGGTTCTGCTGGTAGTCCAGGAAGATGTAGCCGCGGCCGTGGCCGTCGGTGCTGGCGTAGGAGCCGCGCGGGTCGTTGCCCTCGCGGTACTGGAAGTCCCCGCCGCTGCCCTCCTGGAGCGTGACGTTGGAGACGGCGCTGTTCCAGATCTGCGCGCTCGCGGATATCTGCTGCTTGAAGGTGGGCGCGCCGCTCGCGTCGTACGTCACCGTCACCGCAGCGGCGCCGGTCTTCTTCTGCTTGGCGAGCGCCGACTTCAGCACGGCCTCGAAGAACCGCTTGGTGTCGGCCTTCTCGGCGGCCGAACCGACGTACTGGGCCGCGGTCACCGTGTTGTCCGCGGGGGCGGCCGAGGGGGTGGCCGCCGCGGGCACGGCGGCGGCGAGGCTCGCGGCCAGGCCCAAACCAAGTGCCGCCGACAGCACCGTCTTCGGAGATCTCATGTGGGGGGCTCCTTAGTGTCCGGAGGACCCGGCCGAGGTGTGGGGCAACGGCCGGGACCCGCGGATGAACTGTGGTGCCGCCGAGTCTGCGGGAGATATCCGGGGACGCGGAGATTCCATCTGGCGATAGGACGGTCCAATAGCCCCTGGGAAATGTGTGATTCGCGGGGTTCGGGTGGCTGGTGCGACACGTAAGGACGTCGTTATGCTCCGCGCGTGGAGCTTGAGGTGAGGCACCTACGTGCGCTGTGCGCCATCGCCGACACCGGCAGCGTACGCAAGGCCGCGCGGCAACTGGGCATGACCCAGCCCTCCCTGACCACGCAGCTGCGGCGCATCGAGAACGCGCTGGGCGGCCAGCTCTTCATCCGCGAGCGCTCCGGCAGCCGGCCGACGCCGCTCGGCCACACCGTCCTGCAGCGCGCCCGGCCGATAGTGGCGGAGATGACCGCGCTGGTCGACGAGACCAGGTCGGCGGTGGTGCGCGAGCAGGGCGCGCGGCTGCGCGTGGGCAGCACCGGCAGCCGCGCGGTGGCCGGCTGGCTGCGTCGGCTGCGGGCCCGGCTGCCCGAGACCGACACCACGATACGGATCGACCTGTCGGGCAACGCCCTGCTGCAGATGGTCGCCGCCGGCCAGCTCGACGCGGCCTTCGTGCACGAGGTCGAAGGCTCGCCGCTGCGCGTCCCCGACGGTCTGGTCGAACGCGAACTCCTCGCCCGCGAACCGCAGTTCATGGCGCTCCCGGCCACGCACCCGGCCGCCGCGCTGGAGGCCGTCACCCTCGCCGACCTCGCCGAGGACCAGTGGATGGTCGACCCGTCCGTGGACGGCGAGTGGGCCGGGCTGCGGCGGATCTTCACCGCGGCCGGGATGGACCCGCGCGTGGTGCACGGCGACTATCTCGCCACGGGCGACCTCGTGGCGGCCGGCGAGGTCGTCGCCCCCTGCCAGCCGACCGCCCGCCCCCGCCACGGCATGGTCGTCCGCCCGCTGCGCGGCGACCCACTGGCCGTACGGCTGTTCCTGGCGTACCGCGGCGGCGGACGCGACACCGAGTGGGTCGACGCCCTCTTCGACGACCTGCGGGCCGCGTACATGGAAGTGGCCTGGTCGAGCACGGCGTACCGGAAGTGGCTGGTCAGACACGAGAGTCTGCTGGCAGTGGGGTCCTAGGACGGGTCCGGCGGGTGCTTGGCCCGTATGCCGTGCGGGGTGCGGCCGTGGCGAGGAGAATCCGTAGCGGAGGCTCGTGCGCGGCCGGGCAGCCGGATTTCTTACAGGATTCTTCGCTCCTCGTGTCGAGGACCGGCCGCCGGCTCCGACGTCTCCGGTGAGAGGCGCCCGGCCGGACGCCGACAGCTCCCGAGGAGTGAGCGACATGAAGTACATGCTGATGATCCAGGCGAGCCAGGCCGACTACGACGCCATGAACGGCAAGGACTCCGGAAAGACGCCGTGGACCGAGGGCGACCTCAAGGCGATGTTCCAGTTCATGGAGAACCTCAACAACGACCTCGCCGAGAACGGGGAAATGATCGACGGGCAGGGGCTGAGCGAGCCCGCGCAGGCCCGCGTCGTGACGCCCGGCAAGGACGGCGTACCGGTCGTCGCCGACGGCCCCTACGGCGAGACCAAGGAAGTGCTCTGCGGGTACTGGTTGCTGGACTGCGCGTCCCTGGACCGCGCCACCGAGATTGCCGAGCGCATCCTGCAGTGCCCGGTCCCCGAGGGCGAGGAGAACGGCCCCGTCACCATCCGGTCCATCCCCGACAACCCGCCCTGCGAGGTCTGAGGCGGCCGGAGGCCGTGGGCGCACCGGAACGGACCGAGGACCTGCTGCGCACGCTCGCGCCGCAGGTCCTCGGCGCGCTCGTCCGCCGGTACGGGCACTTCGACCTCGCCGAGGACGCCGTACAGGAAGCGCTGCTGGCCGCCGCGGTCCAGTGGCCGCAGGCCGGCCGCCCGGACAATCCGCGCGGCTGGCTGATCAAGGTCGGGGCGCGCCGGCTCACGGACCTGCTGCGCGCCGAGGAGGCGCGGCGGCGGCGCGAGGAGACCGCGTACGCGCTGACGCCGCGCGACGAGTTTTACGCCCCGGCGCCCGGGGAGAGCCGCGCCCCCAGCGAGGACGACACCCTCACCCTGCTCTTCCTGTGCTGCCACCCCGCGCTGACCCCGGCCGCGCAGACCGCGCTGACGCTGCGCGCGGTCGGCGGCCTCACCACGGCCGAGATCGCCCGCGCCTACCTGGTGCCGGAGGCCACGATGGCGCAGCGGATCAGCCGTGCCAAGCAGCGGATCAGGGCGGCCGGCGGGCACTTCAGGGCACCGGCCCCGGAGGACCGCGCCGCGCGGCTCGGCGCGGTCCTGCAGATCCTGTACCTGATCTTCAACGAGGGGTACACCGCGACCTCCGGCAGCCGGCTGCAGCGCGTCGAGCTGGCCCGCGAGGCGATCCGCCTGACACGGTCGCTGCGCGCGCTGCTCCCGGAGGACGGCGAGGTGGCCGGGCTGCTGGCCCTGATGCTGCTCACCGACGCCCGCCGCGCGGCGCGCACGGCGCCCGACGGGTCGCTCGTCCCGCTCGCCGAGCAGGACCGCGGCGCCTGGGACCGGGAGGCGATCGCCGAGGGCGTGGCACTGGTCAGCGACGCGCTCCGCCGCACGCCCCTCGGCCCGTACCAGCTCCAGGCCGCGATCGCCGCGGTGCACGACGAGGCGGCGCGCCCCGAGGACACCGACTGGCGCGAGATCCTCGGCCTGTACCGCCTGCTGGCCCGGATCGCGCCGAGCCCGGTGGTCACCCTCAACGAGGCGGTCGCGCTCGCCATGGTCAGTGGCCCCCGGGCCGGCCTGGACCTCCTCGCCACCGTCGCCGGCGACCCGCATCTCGCGGACCACCACCGCCTCGACGCGGTCCGCGCGCACCTGCTGGAGCAGGCGGGGGAGCGCGCCGAGGCCCGCGCGGCGTACGGACGCGCCGCCGAACGGGCGCTCAGCGTCCCGGAGAAGCGCTACCTGCAGACCCGGGCGGCGCGGCTGCGGTGAGGGGCCGCCGCGCCTCGGCCCGGGGCCCCGGCCGGGGCCGGCAGCGCTCCGGAATTCGGTCAGAGTCGGCGGATCCGGGCGGAAATGCCATGACCGACAAGCAGGTAAATCACGGCAGGCAGGCCGTAATTGAGGAGCACGCGAAGTCCTTCCGTGTCCATGGTGAAAATGTCCTGTGACCACCAGGCGAGCCCGTCCGCGAAGCTCTCCACGAAATCGACAAACACATTCGCCTGGTTGGCGCCCAGCAGGTAAAGCAGAATCCACAGGACGAGGAACGCCGCGGCAATGTCGGCGATCGTATGGATGATCAACGCGGTGCGTGCCGTGCCGGCGCCGTCGCGCGGGCGGCGGTACCGCTCTTGGCTCCGGCCGCCGTACCCCGGCTGTCCCTGGTCGTACGGCGCGGCCGGGCCGGGCTCATAAGGGGCGTGCCCCGCGTCGTAGCGGCCCTGTGGGGCGTACGGGCCGTCCATCGGCGCGGAGTTGTGGGGGTTGCTCACGGGATTTTCCCATCCGGCGCGGAAAACGCCTCGGAACGAAGGTGAATGGATCACGGCCGGTGGTACGCCGGGGCGTTTCCGTCCGCATTTCTGCCGGCGCTTTTCGCACCGCATTCCTCTCAGCGCCGGAAAGCCCCCGCAGCGTTACGGCCGGGGTTGCCGCCGGCAACCGGCACACAGCGGATAAGCTGGTGTAATCGCCCGTTGGGGCATGGTCTGGAGCTGCCGGTGCGGCGGATACGGGAGAGCAGGTGACCGTCGGTGGGTACGAGTGCAGGGATGGCGGCCGTGCTGCAGACCCTGCATCCGGTCACCGGCGCTCAAGGGCTGATCGGCAGCGATCCCGGGAGCTGCGCCCGGGTGCTGGGCGTGGACGGTGTCGCGCTGTCACTGCTGGCCGGCGAAGGCGCTGCCGAGCTGGTGTGGGCGTCGGAAGGCGACAGCCGCCGGCTGGAGGACCTGCAGTTCACGCTGGGCGAGGGCCCCGGGATCGACGCGGTGGGCCACGGCTCGCTGGTGATCGAGCCGGACCTGAGCCGGCTGCCCGCCGGGCGCTGGCCCGTGCTGCTCCCGGAGCTGGCGGCGCTCGGCATCGGCGCCGTGTTCTGCTTCCCGCTGCTGGTCGGCCGCGCCTGCTTGGGGGTACTGACCCTCCAGCGGCGGGCGAGCGGGCCGCTGACCGACGCCGGGATGGACGACGCGCTGATCCTCACCGGCGCGCTGACCGCCGTGCTCCTGGACGGCGGGGCCGCGAGCGACGCGCTCATGACCGTGGAACGCCCGTCCGACCTCTATCGTGCAGCCGTCCACCAGGCGACCGGGATGATCAGCGTGCAAGCAGGAATACCGCTGTCCCAGGCGCTGCTCCGGCTGCGCGCGTACGCCTACCGGCACGGCCGCCCCATTCTGGAGGTCGCCGAGGACGTGGTCGCCAGGCGCCTGAACTTTCGTAACGATGGACCCGAACCGGACCCGTCCGGCCGGAAGAGGAGATGATGGCGGTGGCTGCGCAGGAAAGGGTGCTGCAGGCGTTCGGCGAAGCGGTCGGCACACTGATCGACGACTTCGACCTGATCGACGCGCTGCACCGGCTGTGCGTGCGGGGCGTCGAACTCCTCGACGTGACCGCGGTCGGCATCATGCTCGCCGGCCCGCACGGTGACCTGCAGGTGCTCGCGGTCTCCGACGAGCGCACCGGGCTGCTGGAGCTGTTCGGGCTGCAGAGCGAGGAGGGCCCGTGCGCCGAGAGCTACCGCACCGGTGAGGCCGTGGTGAACACCGTCCTCGCCGCGCCCGCCGGTACCGCTCGCCACCCGGTGTTCGCCGAGCGCGCCCGGCAGGCGGGCTACAGCACCGCCCACGCGCTCCCGCTGCGGCTGCGGCAGCGGAGCATCGGCGCGATAGGCATGCTCCACGCGGGGCCGCACACGCTGGATTCCTCGGGCGTACAGCTGGGCCGGACGCTCGCCGACGTGGCGACCATCGCCGTCCTCCGGCAGCACACCATCGAGCAGGGCAACGTCGAACGGGCCCAGGTGCAGGCCGCGCTCGTCAGCCGTACCGTCCTGGAGCAGGCCAAGGGCGTGCTCGCGGAGCACTGGACGACCGGCGTCGACGAGGCGTTCGACGCGCTGCGCGGCTATGCCCGCCGGCACGGCGAGCGGCTGGCCGACGTCGCCCGCGGGATCATCGACGGCACGCTCGACACCGAGGCACTTCGGTAGGCGCTTCGGCAGCGGCTACCGGCCGTGGCCGTCGTCGGCGGACCCGCCGCCGCGCCGCCCGCCGCGCAGCCGGGCCAGCGTCTCCTCCGCGATCTCGGGCAGCGGCCGCCCGGTCACGAACGCGTCGGCGCGCAGCCGGGCGAGCGCCTCGGCCACCGGTACGCCCGTCTCCTGGGAGAGCCCCCCGGCCGCGCGGTGCGTGCGGCCCCAGTGCGCGTCCATCATCGGCGTCGGATTCCAGGGCAGCGCGGACGGCGCCGTCAGCAGCGCCACCGTCGCGGCGCGCGTGGCCCGCACACACTCCCGTACGGTTTCGTCGTCCGGCTCCCACGGCTCGTACCGCAGCAGGTCGATGGAGCCCAGCGGAGGTTCCCCGCCGCCGTCGGTCATCGGGAAGGCGTACACCGCGCCGACCTGCTGGAGTTCCTGGCGTGCCGCGGCGCCGAAGATCGGCCACTGCGTCAGCCGGCCGTGCAGATCGGACACGATCTGCACCCGCCCGGTCGCCGCCGCCGTCACGCACGGACCCTCGCCCAGCGTGAACTGGATCTCCTCCAGCCGCAGCGCCGACTCGCCGCACGCGTGCAGGAGCTGGCGGTCGGGCGTATCGGTGAGCAGCGAGATCGTCGCCCCGTCCACCGGGAGGGCCGTACACAGCACCTCGCACAACCGCTCGGGGAGCCCGCGCGCGTCCTCCTCGGCGGCAGCGGCCAGCACCAGCTCCGCGGCGGCGGACGATTCCTTCATACGATCACATGCCCCGATCGGTCCTTTCAGGGAAGGCCGCCCCACGGGTAACCCCTTGCTCCCGGAGACAAACCCGCTGACCGGGCCGGCAGGCACCCGCGGGCGGTCACGGAGCGGCATTCCGCCACGCGTGGCCGGTCACGGAACGCCACTCCGGCACCACGACCGGTCCCGCACCGTCCCCGCCGGTCCTGACCGACGGGGACAGCGACCACCGCACCGAGCCGGTGCCGCGACCCGGTTGGGGTCTGTGCGTCGCGTAAGTCGGCGATGACCGAATTCTCGCTCAGCCTGTCCGCGTCCTTGCACGGTATGACTGCCTCCTTACTGCGCCATCATCCGCCACAGCCCGCCCTTGGGCATTTCCGTCCTTCCTCCGATGCCTCGTGTGGGACTTCGGAAGACTCCTCTCCCCGGCAAGGGAAACAGCCCGAGGCATGAGCCATGGGCCTATTCGGATCGACGAGAGACGATCATGAAGACGACGAAGCCGCTGCGGCGGATCGGGAATCTGCCCGCTGAGACGGCACGGCTGGTCGGGCGGCAGGCGGAGCTCGCGCACATACGGGAGGCGTGCGGGCGGGCGCGGCTGGTGACGCTCACCGGTGTCGGCGGGGTCGGCAAGACCCGCCTGGCCGTGGAGGCCGCGCGGGCCATGCAACCCCGTTTCCGGGACGGGGCCTGGCTGGTGGAACTGTCGCCGCTGCGGCAGGACGCGCTGCTGGCGCACACCATCGCCGAGGCCCTGGCGCTGGCGGACCAGACGACGCGGCCAATGATCGACGTGCTGGCCGACTACCTCACCGACCGGGAAGTGCTGCTCGTCCTGGACACCTGTGAGCACCTGATCGACGCCTGCCAGCTGACCGTCCAGCTACTGCTCGCTGCCGCGCCGGGACTGCACATACTGGTCACCAGCCGCCGCCCGCTGGGCCTGCGCACGGAACGGCTGCTGACCGTTGACCCGCTGCCGGTCCCCAAGGACGACGATCCGGCGGCGTCGCAGACGGACGCCGTGGTCCTGCTGAGCGAGCGGGCCGCCGAGGCCGTGCCCGGCTTCATGGTCACCGACGCCGGCCTGGCGGATCTGGTACGGCTGTGCCGCCGTCTGGACGGGCTGCCCCTGGCCATCGAACTCGCCGCGGCACGGCTCGGCGAGCTGTCCGTGGCCGAGCTGACCGCACGGCTGGACGACCGCTTCGCCGTTCTGGGCACCACCGACGAGCTGGTGTACGACGCCGATCCTCCCTGGCATCAGGCGCTGCGCACCGCCATCGGCTGGAGCCATGAGCTGTGCACCCCGCGCGAACGGTTGCTGTGGGCGCGGCTGTCGGTGTTCGCCGGGGGCTTCGATGCGGAAGCGGCGCGCCGGGTGTGTGCGGACGATCGGCTGCCCGACGAGATGATCCCGGCCCTGCTGGACAGGCTGGCCGCGCATTCCCTCCTGACCCGGCAGCGGACCGGGGACGGGCAGCGCTACGGAATGCTGGACACCGTCCGCGAGTACGGCGCCGGCTGGCTGTGCGCCCTGGACGAGGAACGCACCCTGCGCCACCGCCACCGGGACTACTTCCAGGCACTGGCCCACCGCGCGGATGCCGCCTGGATGGGGTCCGGCCAGATCGCCTGGCACGACCGGATGACCACCGAGCACGACAACCTCCGCGCCGCGCTGGACCTCTGCCTCGCCGAGGAAGACGGGCACACCGCGCTGGAGATCGGCGGGGCACTGTGGTTCTTCTGGATCGCCTGCGGCTTCATCCGGGAAGGCCGCCACTATCTGGAGCGGGCCCTGGCGACCGACTCCGAAGCCGGACCGGCCCGTGCCAAGGCCCTGTGGGCCTGCGGGTGCGCCGCCTCCGTCCAGGGTGACAACGAGACCGGCCACCGCCTCACCGCCGCCTTCAGGCAAGCCGTGGCCGAGGACACCGACGAGACCGCTCCCATCGCCGCTGTCTGCCTTGAGGGCATCGGTCTGACAGAGACGGGGCGGCAGGCGCGGGCGGCGGAGGTGCTCGATGCGGTGCCGCACTCCCCGCCGCCCGGCGGGCATTACGGCGGGGCGTGGTTCATGGCACGGGGCAGCCGGGCCTTCGTCCACATCCACCTCGGGCAGTTCGACCGGGCCGCGGCCGTCGCCGACGAGCTGTGCGCCGAATGCGACCGGCGCGGCGAGATCTGGTGCCGTGCGTGGGGCGACTACCTGCGCGCGCTCGCCGCGCTGGGAGTGGGACGCACGGAAGAGGCCGCGGTCCATGCCCGCACCGCTCTCGACGGCAAGCACCGTCTTCACGACAGCATCGGCATCGCCATGGCCATCGACCTGCTCGCCTCCACGGCGATCGCCTCCCGGCACGCCGAGCGGGCCGCCCGGCTCCTCGGCACCGGCGAGCAGTTCTGGCGCACCCTCGGCGCCCCTCAGAAGGGCATGCCCGAACTCGTCGCCGCCCGCGAGGCGTGCGAGCAGCAGGCCCGCCGCCTCATCGGCGACGACGCCTACCAGGCCGCCTTCCACGCCGGCTACGGCACCACCCCCGACACCGGCATCGCCTACGCCCTCAACCCACCCGGCATCGCCCCACCGCACGCTCCGTCCGACTGACCCGTCGCAGCCCCGTGACCGCCGCCTCCGTCCCCGGGTGGTAGCGGGTCTGTTCCGCTGCCGCTCGAAAAAGACCGCACCCGGCCCGCCATGGCCGCCGGGTGCGGCGGCCTGCGGACCGGGTGCGGTCGGTGGGCCCGGGTCAGGCCTTCTTGGTCTCCCAGAAGATCTTGTCGATCTGGGCGATGTAGTCCAGGGCCTTCTGGCCGGTGGCGGGGTCGTTCGAACCCTTGGCGGCCGAGAGGGCCTTGAGGGTGTCGTTGACCAGCTGGTGCAGCTCCGGGTACTTCTCGAAGTGCGGGGGCTTGAAGTAGTCGCTCCACAGCACCGAGACGTGGTGCTTGGCCAGCTCCGCGCGCTGCTCCTTGATGGCGATGGCGCGCGTGCGGAAGTCGGCGTCCTCGTTGGCCTGGTACTTCTCCTGGACGGCCTTGACCGACTCGGCCTCGATGCGGGCCTGGGCCGGGTCGTAGACACCGCAGGGCAGGTCGCAGTGGGCGCTGACCTTCACCTTGGGGGCGAACAGGCGGGAAAGCATGTTCAGTCCTTCCTCGTGATCGTCTTCTCAGGTGCGAGATTACTCGGTACGGGAAGGCTTTTCTCGGGTGGGCCGGGGGTCTTAGGGCAAAAGTCCGGTGGGAAGCTGGGGCCGGTGGAGGATTGGACCAGGAGGTGCCGGATGCCGGAGCAGGTGCATGAGCGCTGGCCCGATCAGGGGCAGGAGCAGGGCCGGGGGGGCCGGGGACCGCTCCGGACGATCGGTCTCGCCGAGGTGTACAACCCCTCGATGGTGCCCACTTTGCGGCCCGGGGACCAATTGGTGGTCCGGTACGGCGCGGTAGTGCGGCCAGGCGATGTGATCGTCCTGAAACATCCCTTCCGGCAGGATCTGCTCATCGTCAAGCGGGCGGTGGAGCGGCGCGCGGGCGGCTGGTGGGTGCAGGGGGACAACCCGTTCGTGGAGAACGACAGTCGGGAGTTCGGCACGGTGCCGGACGAGCTGGTGGTGGCGCGTGCGTGGCTGCGGGTGCGGCCGCCCCGGGAGATGCGGCGGTCGGTCGCCGGGGTGCTGTCGTGGGTGGTGTCGGCGGTCCGGCCGGTACGGAACGTCCGCCGTTAGCCGTCCGCGCCGTCCGCGCCCTCGCTCTCGCGGCGCTTGCGGGCGCGGTAGGCCGCGACGTTGGCGCGGGTGGCGCAGCGGTCGGAGCAGTAGCGGCGGGAGCGGTTGGTCGAGGTGTCCAGGTAGACGTTGCGGCACGGCGCCGCCTGGCAGCTGCCGAGGCGGTCCACGCCCAGTTCGGTGAGGTGGACGGCCAGGCCCATGCAGGCGGTGGCCGTGTAGCCGGCGGTGGCGTTGGCGGCGTGGTCCGCGATGTGCAGGTGCCAGTCGGGGCGGCCGTCGGCGTCCCGCAGCTCGTGCCCGGAGACCTGCGGGCTGACCGGGAATTCGATGAGCAGGGCGTTGAGCAGGTCGACGGCCAGTACCTCGTCGCCGGCGGCGGCCGCCTCGAAGATCGCGCGCAGCCGGGCCCGTACGGCGCGCAGCCGGGTCACGTCGGCCTCCGTGGCCCGCCGGGCGGTGTGTTGGGCGGGGCCGAAGAGGGCGCGTACGGCCTCGACGGAGGTCAGGGTGTCGGTGCCGCGCTCCGGCTGCTCGCTGTTGACCAGCCGCACGGCGTAGTCCGAGTAATAGGCCAGTTCCACTTGTAGTCCTTACCGAGCGCGGGCTAGTCTGCGTACTGAGCCCGTAATGGGCGTTGTCTGTCCGAGGGTATTACAGGCGGGAGGGGTTCCGGTGACCGAGGCCGTGGCACAGACGGACTGGCAGGCGTGGCAGGACAGTTGGGACCGGCAGCAGGAGTGGTACCTGCCGGACCGCGAGGAGCGGTTCCGGGTGATGCTGGACATGGTCGAAGCGGTGGTGGGCCCCGAGCCGCGCGTCCTGGACCTCGCGTGCGGCACCGGCAGTATTACCGACCGGCTGTTCAAGCGGCTGCCGAAGGCCGTCAGTACCGGCGTCGATCTGGACCCGGCGCTGCTGGCCATCGCGGAGGGGTACTTCGCGGGCGAGCGGCGGGTGGAGTTCGTCCGGGCCGATCTGAAGGACCCGGAGTGGCCGGCGAAGCTGCCGTACGAGACGTACGACGCGGTACTGACCGCCACCGCGCTGCACTGGCTGCACAGCGATGAGCTGCGCGTGCTGTACGGGCAGCTGGCGGGCCTGGTCCGGGAGGGCGGCGTCTTCCTGAACGCCGACCACATGCCGGACCCCGCCACGCCCCGGCTGAACGCCGCCGACCGGGCGCAGCGGCACGCCCGCATGGACGCGGCCAAGGCGGCCGGCGCGGTGGACTGGAAGGAATGGTGGGCGCTCGCCGCCGCCGACCCGGTGCTGGCCGGGCCGACCGCCGAGCGGTTCGAGATCTACGGCGAGCACGCGGAAGGGGAGACGCCCTCGGCGGAGTGGCACGCGCAGACCCTCCGGGACGCCGGGTTCGGCGAGGCCCGCACGGTCTGGGCGTCGCCGTCGGACGCGATGGTGCTGGGGCTGAAGTAGGCCCCGGACGCACGAGGGGGCGGTACCGGCCGGTGGCCCGTACCGCCCCCTCCTCCTACCGCGTGCTCAGAGCACCTTCGACAGGAACGACTTCGTGCGCTCGTGCTGCGGCTTGGTCAGGACGTCGCGCGGGTGGCCGGACTCGACGACCACGCCGTCGTCCATGAAGACCAGCGAGTCGCCGACCTCCCGGGCGAAGCCCATCTCATGGGTGACCACGACCATGGTCATACCGTCCGCGGCCAGGTCCTTCATGACGTCCAGCACGTCGCCGACCAGCTCCGGGTCGAGGGCCGAGGTCGGCTCGTCGAAGAGCATCAGCTTGGGCTCCATGGCGAGCGCGCGGGCGATCGCCACGCGCTGCTGCTGGCCGCCGGAGAGCTGGGACGGGTAGTTCCCGGCCTTGTCCTTCAGGCCGACCCGGTCCAGCAGCTTCAGGGCGCGCTCGCGGGCCGACGCCTTGGACTCGCCCTTGACCTGGACGGGCGCCTCCATGACGTTCTCCACCGCGGTCATGTGCGGGAAGAGGTTGAAGCGCTGGAAGACCATGCCGATGTCGCGGCGGCGGGCCGCGACCTCACGGTCGCGCAGCTCGTACAGCTTGCCGTTGTGCTCGCGGTAGCCGACCAGCTCGCCGTCGACCGAGAGCCGGCCGGCGTTGATCTTCTCCAGGTGGTTGATGCAGCGCAGGAAGGTCGACTTGCCGGAGCCGGACGGACCGATCAGGCAGAAGACCTCCTTGGGCGCGACCTCCAGGTCGATGCCCTTGAGGATGTGCGCGGCGCCGAAGGACTTGTGGACGCCCTCGGCCTTGACCATGGGGACGGCCTTCGCGGCGGACTTGGCGGCGGTCATGCGGCACCTCCGGCGGGGTGGTTGGAGCCGCCGGACAGCTTGGCCTTGGCCTTCTGCAGCGGGGTGAGCGGGAGCTGGCGGCTGGAGCCGCGGGCGTAGTGGCGCTCCAGGTAGTACTGGCCGACGCTGAGCACGCTGGTGGCGACCAGGTACCAGACGGCGGCGAGGATCAGCATCTCCACGACGACGCCGGAGTCCCGGCCGACGTTCTGCGCGGACTGCAGGAGGTCGTAGTACTGGACCGCGATCACCAGCGAGGAGGTCTTGAGCATGTTGATGACCTCGTTGCCGGTCGGCGGCACGATGACGCGCATCGCCTGGGGCACGACGATCCGGCGCAGGGTCTTGCCGTGGCTCATGCCGAGCGCGTGCGCGGCCTCGGTCTGGCCCTCGTCGACGGCCGTCAGGCCGGCGCGGCAGATCTCCGCCATGTACGCGGCCTCGTTCAGGCCGAGGCCGAGCAGCGCGCACAGGAACGGGGTCATGAAGTCCGACCACTCGTCCTTGTAGATCGGCATGACGTCGATGTACTGGAAGACGAGGCCCAGGTTGAACCAGAGGAAGAGCTGGACGTAGACCGGCGTGCCGCGGAAGAACCAGATGTAGAACCACGCGACGGTCGAGGTCACCGGGTTCTTGGACTGGCGCATCACGGCGAGGATCACGCCGAGCACCACGCCGATCACCATGGACAGCACGGTGATCAGGAGGGTGTTGCGCAGACCGCGCAGGATGTCCGAGTTGAAGAGGTAATCGGGGATCGCGTCCCAGTTGACGTTGCCGGTCGCGAACGCCCGGACGAGGAGCGCGAGCACGGCTATGACCGCCAGGGCGGCGATCCAGCGGCCGTAGTGGCGCACGGGCACGGCCTTGATCGGCTCGGGCAGCGGCGGGGGAGCGTCCTGCGGCGGCCTGGCCGCCTTGTCGACGTCGACAGACACGGGTGTTGCCTTTCGGGGTTCGGCGGAGTTCGGTGGGCGGAAGGGGCGGCGGACTCAGCCGCCGTTGATCTTCACTTCCTTGACCCCCGCGTCCTTGACCTGCCACTTCTCGAGGATCTTGGCGTACTCCCCGTTCTTGATCGTCGCCTCCAGCGCGGCCTTGAGGGCGTCGCGCAGCTGCTCCTGGCCCTTGGGGACGGCGATGCCGTACGGAGCGGCCTCGACCTGGTCGCCGACGACCTCGAAGTCCTTGCCGCCGCCGGAGGTCTTCACGGCGTACGCGGCGACCGGGTAGTCGCTGGAGACCGCGTCCACGCCACCGGTGCGCAGCCGGGTCTGGGCCTCGGAGTCGTTGTCGAACGCCTCGATGGAGATCGTCTCCTCGCCGTCCTTCTTGCACTTCTTCGCCTCGTCCTTGGCGTAGTCGTGCGAGACGGTGCCGCGCTGTACGGCGATGGACTTGCCGCACAGGTCGGCCCAGTCCGAGACGGTGTCGCTCTTGCCCTTCTGGACGTAGAGCGAGACGCCGGCGTTGAAGTAGTCGATGAAGTCGACGCCCTCGCCGATCTTCTTGCCGGTGGTCGAGTCGATGCCCTCCTGGCGCTCCTTGGTGTCCGTCATGGCCGACATGGCGATGTCGTACCGCTTGGACTTCAGGCCGCCCATGAGGGTGTCGAAGGTGGCGTTGTTGAAGTTGAGCTTGACGCCCAGCTGCTTGCTCATGGCGGCGGCGAGGTCGGGGTCGATGCCCACGATCGCGCCGTTCTTCCGGAATTCCACCGGCTTGTACGTCGCGTCCGAGCCGACCTGGAGGAAGCCCTTGTCCTGGACGGCCTTGGGGAGCTTCTTGAAGAGCGGAGCGTGCACATTGCGGGTCTTCGCGGCCTCGCGCTTGGCGATGGCGGCGTCCGTCTGGTCGCCGCAGCCGCTGAGCAGGAGGGCGGCCACGACCGCTGTCGCTGCGCCGGCGGCCGTACGGGACCTGCCGGAGGCCGGGCGACGGCGGGTACTTGCGGTCATGCGTTTCCTCCTGCTGCGGAACGGATTCAGCCGACTAAGGACGGGAAGTGGGAGCCGGCCGGGCGGGGCCGGGCGCACACCATCGGGCATCGCGACCTCGTTCGGTCACGGAATCTTGCCATCCGGACTCCGTTATTCGGACTGCTGAAGAGGTCAAAATCGCATAACGGACGTGGCGAGGCTGGTCAGCGGTGTATAGCGGGCCCGCTCGGACCGCCGCGGAGACGGCATGGACCGGAAGTCTCGGTATGTGGACGGAAGATGATCCATCCGTCCGGCTTTTCGAGCGGTTCGCGGCTATTGTCAGAATTGCGTACGCGAGGGTAACCAATCTGACTCGTCGGGGTGCACGCCCGTCGGGTACAAAGGGTCGTTACACCCCTCATCCGGGGCTCAGGGCGCGTGTGCGGCGCGCCCGGCGTCCGTACCTCCCCCCGCGCGGCGGCCATCCGCGGCGCAGGGCCCGGACGCGGTGCCCGCCCGCTCTGCAACCAGGGAGCGGTCACCCTCAACTGATTTACGACAAAGGGGTCAGAACAGTGGCAGCGGAGATCGTCAATCCTCGCAGCGACAGCAAAACGGACGAAGAGCCCTTCGATCCGGCCTTCGCGCTCCACCGCGGCGGCAAGATGGCCGTCCAGGCGACGGTGCCGGTGCGCGACCGGGACGACCTGTCCCTCGCGTACACGCCCGGTGTCGCCAAGGTGTGCAGCGCCATTGCCGAGCAGCCCGAGCTCGTCCACGACTACACCTGGAAGTCCCAGGTCGTCGCCGTGGTCACGGACGGCACCGCGGTGCTGGGCCTGGGCGACATCGGCCCGGAGGCGTCCCTCCCGGTGATGGAGGGCAAGGCCATCCTCTTCAAGCAGTTCGGCGGAGTCGACGCGGTGCCGATCGCGCTCGGCACCACGGACACCGACGAGATCGTCGACACAGTCGTGCGGCTCGCGCCCTCCTTCGGAGGCGTGAACCTGGAGGACATCTCCGCGCCGCGTTGCTTCGAGATCGAGCGCCGGCTTCAGGAGAAGCTGGACATCCCGATCTTCCACGACGACCAGCACGGCACCGCCGTGGTCACGCTGGCCGCGCTGCGCAACGCAGCCAAGCTCACCGACCGCGCGCTGGGGCAGCTGCGCGCGGTCATCTCGGGCGCCGGTGCGGCGGGCGTCGCCATCGCCAAGATCCTCATCGAGGCCGGTATCGGCGATGTTGCGGTGTGCGACCGCAAGGGCATCGTCTCCGCTGACCGCGAGGACCTGACGGACGTCAAGCGCGAGCTGGCCGGCTTCACGAACAAGGGCGGCCTCACCGGCTCCCTGGAATCCGCGCTGGAAGGCGCGGACGTGTTCATCGGCGTCTCCGGCGGCACGGTCCCGGAGGAGGCGGTGGCGAAGATGGCGAAGGACTCGCTGATCTTCGCGATGGCCAACCCGAACCCGGAGATCCACCCGGACGTGGCGCACAAGTACGCCGCGGTCGTGGCCACCGGGCGCAGCGACTACCCGAACCAGATCAACAACGTGCTCGCCTTCCCGGGCATCTTCGCGGGCGCCCTCCAGGTGCGTGCCTCGAAGATCACCGAGGGCATGAAGCTCGCCGCGGCCGAGGCGCTCGCCGCGGTGGTGGCCGACGAGCTCAGCGCCGACAAGGTGATCCCGTCGCCGTTCGACGAGCGGGTCGCCCCTGCGGTGACGGCCGCGGTGGCCGCGGCCGCGCGTGCGGAGGGCGTGGCCCGTCGCTGACGCGCTGCCGCCTGTGGTCCGGGCCCGCTCCTCTTCGGGGGAGCGGGCCCGGACCGTTTGCGCGTACGCGCGTGGGGTGGTCGGTCGGCTGCGGCGCCGTGGGGGCTGGTCGCGCAGTTCCCCGCGCCCCTACGGGCGCGGCGCGTGTCACACCGCGTAGTGGTTCCGCAACGACGCCCCTCGGCCTACGTTGGGATCATGTTCGCTGCCTACGCCGCCCGAATCGACCGTGACGATCCGCTCAGTGGCCTGGAGTTGGGCGAGCGCCCCGCTCCCGAGGTCCGCCCCGGCTGGACGACCGTCAACGTCAAGGCCGCCTCCCTCAACCACCATGACCTCTGGTCGCTGCGCGGTGTGGGGCTCGGCGAAGAAGCCCTCCCGATGATCCTCGGCTGCGACGCGGCCGGTATCGACGCGGACGGCAACGAGGTCGTCCTGCACTCCGTGATCGGCCAGACCGGCCACGGCGTCGGCCCCGGGGAGCCGCGCTCCATCCTCACCGAGCGGTACCAGGGCACCTTCGCCGAGCAGGTGGCCGTCCCGACCTGGAACGTGCTGCCCAAGCCCAAGGAGCTCAGCTTCGCGGAGGCCGCCTGTCTGCCGACCGCCTGGCTGACCGCGTACCGGATGCTCTTCACCAACGCCGGCGTGCGGCCCGGGGACTCGGTACTGGTCCAGGGCGCGGGCGGCGGCGTGGCCACCGCGGCGATCGTCCTCGGCGCGGCGGCGGGCCTGCGGGTCTTCGCCACCAGCCGGGACGAGGCCAAGCGCAAGCGGGCGCTGGACCTGGGTGCCGAGGGCGCCTTCGCGACCGGCGAGCGGCTGCCGCAGCGGGTCGACGCGGTGATCGAGACCGTCGGCGCCGCGACCTGGTCGCACTCGGTCAAGTCCCTCAAGCCCGGCGGCACGCTCGTGATCTCCGGCGCCACCAGCGGCTTCAACCCGGAGAAGACCGAGCTGAACCGCATCTTCTTCCTGGAGCTGAAGGTCGTCGGCTCGACGATGGGCGACAAGGACGAGCTGGCGAGCCTGCTCAGCTTCTGCGCCGCCAAGGGCGTCAAGCCGGTCATCGACTCCGAACTGCCGCTGGACCGGGCCCGCGAGGGCTTCGCCAAGATGGCGGAGGGTGACCTCTTCGGCAAGGTCGTACTGACCGTCTGATGGACCGCGTACACCTGCTGCCGGCCGCCGGACGCGCCGCCGCCCCCTGGAGCAACGGGGGCGGCGTGACCCGGGAGATCGCCGCCGGGCCGCCCGGCGCGGGCTGGGACTCCTTCGACTGGCGGGTCAGCCTGGCGGACGTGGACCGGGACGGTCCGTACTCCCCGCTGCCCGGCGTCCGGCGCATCCTCACCATGGTCGCCGGGGGCGGCATGGAGCTGACCATCGACGGGGAGCGGACCGCCGTCACCGAGCGGTTCCGGCCGCTCTCCTTCCCCGGCGCCGCCGCCACGGACTGCCGGCTCGCCGCCGGGCCCGTCGTCAACTTCAACGTGATGGTGCGCGACGGGCGGTGCGCCGCCGAGGTGGCGATGGCCCGCGGCCGGTACGCGGTGCGCCCGGCACCGGACCCGGAGGGTGCGGTACTGGTCGCCGCGGTGGCCGGCGCGGTGCTGCTGACGCCCGCGGGGAGCGCCGAACCGGTGCGGCTCGGTCACTACGACGCCGCGCTGCTGCCCGCCGGCACCGGTGCCGAACTGGACGCAGGGCCCGACGGTGTCGCCGCCGTCGTCACGTTCACCGCGGGCGGCTGATTTCCGCGCTCCCGCGCCGCCGGTGGGCGATCATGTGCGCAGGAATGGCGGAGGGTACGGCCGGGGGAACCACCCGCTCGCCAGCGGGACTTCGGCACAGAGGCGGACATGTTCTTACGGCGGCGACGCGCGCCCTTTTCTCTTTCCGGAACGGTGGTCACGACGACCGGCAGGGCGGGCGGGCAGCGCACCGCCCGCAGGGCGGCCGGGCTGGCCGCCGCGCTGGCGCTGACGCTCACCGCGTGCGGCGGCGCGGGCGCCGCGGGCGACGCGGACGTCACGCTCGACCTGGTGGTCGCCGACTACGGTCAGCGCACCGCCCGCTCCTCGGCCGACTACTGGAAGCACGTCGTCGACGCCTTCGAGAAGCGGCACCCGGAGATCGCGGTGCACGTGGACCCGGTGCCGTACACCCGGCTGGACAAGACGGTCGCCGCGCGGGTCGCGGCCGGTGACGCGCCCGACATCGCGCAGACCGGCATCTTCGCCCCGTACGCGGCGAAGGGGAAGCTGTACAGCGCGGACGAGACGCTCTCCATCGGCACCCAGGCCGACTTCGTCCCCGCGCTGGCCAGGGCGGGCGAGATCCACCACGTGCAGTACGGGATGCCCTTCAGCTCCAGTACGCCGCGCCTCTTCTACAACAAGAAGCTCTTCGCGCGGGCCGGCATCGAGCGCCCGCCGACCTCGTGGGCCGGGATCGAGCGCGCCGCGGCCGCGCTGAAGGCCGCCGGCGTGCAGACGCCGTACGCGCTGCAGACCGGTCCCGAGGCCGCCGAGGACGAGACGCTGAGCTGGCTGCTCGGCAACAACGGCGGCTATGTCGGTATGAGCGGCGGCTACACCCTGGACTCCGCCGAGAACACCGCGGCGCTGACCGCGGTGCGCGACGGCCTGGTCGCCCCGGGTCTGACCGGGCCGAAGGGCCCCGCCCTCAACCGCACCGAGGCGTACCGCGGCTTCGTCGGCGGAAAGGTCGGCATGGTCCTCGCCCACCCGGTGCTGATACCGATGGCCGACAAGGCCGATGTCCCGTACGGAACAGTGCCGTTCCCCCGGCGCGCGGGCGGCGCGGCGACGCCCGCCGGGCTCTCGGACTGGCTGGTGGCTTTCAAACAGCACCAGCACGCCCAGCAGATCGGCACGTTCCTGGACTTCCTCTACAGCACCGACAACGCGGTGCACTACGCGGGCGGGCAGGGCACCCTGCCGGTGACCGTGCCGGCCGCGGAGAAGATGCGCGCGGACGCCGTGTACCGGCCGCTGTGGCCGTTCGTCGACCAGCTGCCGAAGGTCCAGTTCCAGCCGATGGGCGCGAAGAGCTGGCCGCGGGTGCGGGCGGCGCTCCAGGAGAAGATCGCCGGCGCGGTCTCCCGGCACGGCGACCCCGCTGCCGTCCTGGCCGGTCTGCAGAACGGGGCGGACCATCACGCGGCTGGTGTCAACTAGGGTTGACGCGAGGCGGGCGTCAACCTACATTGACGCCATGACCGAAGCAACGGAACTCGCCGAGCGGGCGGGCGACCGGGACCCGCGCATCGGGCTGCGGGCCGTCGCCGCCCTGCGCCGGCTGCTGGAGCAGCTGGAAGCGGTGCAGGTGCGCAGCGCCCGCGCGAAGGGCTGGTCGTGGCAGGAGATCGCCGACGAGCTGGGGGTCAGCCGGCAGGCGGTCCACAAGAAGCACGGGAGGCGCTGATGTTCGAGAAGTTCACGGTGAGCGCCCGGGAGGTCGTGCGCGGCGCGGTCGCCCGGACGGAGCGCACGGGCAGCGGCACGGTCGGCGAGGCGGAGCTGCTTCTGACGCTGCTGGACCGGGAGGGCACGGTCGCGGCCGGGGCGCTGGCGGCGCTCGGGGTGCCCGCGCGCCGGGTGGCGCTGGAGGAGGCGCTGGCGCAGGCGCGCCGCCGCGGCGGGCTCTCGTCGGCCGACACCGAGGCGCTGGCCGGGCTCGGCATCGACGTCGGGGAGATCGTCGCGCGGGTGGAGGCCGAGCACGGCGTGGGCGCCCTGGCGGAGCCCCGCAAGCAGGGCCGGTTCGGGCGGCGCCCCTTCAGCCGCGAGGCGAAGGGCGTACTGGAGCGGTCGCTGCGGATCGCGCTCGGCCGCGGCGAGAAGCACATCGGCGACGAGCACCTGCTGCTCGCACTGACCACCGGCACCGGCGTGGCCACGGTCGTGCTGGCGGAGCACGGCGTGACCCGCGCCGAGGTCGAGCGGGTACTCGCCGAGCGGTCCCGGGCGGCCTGAACGCCGCTGCGGGGCGCCGGGGGTCAGTACGCGATGCGGATCGTGCTGATCCCCAGTGTGGTGGTCTTCGGGAGATGGCCGGACTTGAAGACGGCGGTCAGCAGCGGGGTGATCAGCTGGGCGAGGCGGTCGGCGCGGGCCCGGCCCAGCGCCCGCCACGGGCCCGCGGCCAGCTGGTCCGTCAGCCGCTCGACCGCCTCCCGGCCCTCGTGGGCGCGGTCGGTGGCGCGGCCGTCGGGCGCGATCCAGCCGCGCGCGGCCAGCCGGTCGCGGGCCTCGTGCCACTCCTGCGGGGTCCAGCCGCGGCTGCGGAAGTGCTTCTCCGGCGCCGCGCCCACCGCCGCGAACGAGACCAGCGACTCGCACGGGTCCAGCCCCGAGGTGAGCAGCGCGGCCAGGTGCCCGTCGCCGCGGTGCTCGCGCAGGACGGTCAGCGCCTGCCACAGCTCCAGGTGCGGCTCGGTGGGCCAGGGCAGGTCCAGATTGGCGGCGGCCAGCGGCCGGGCGGCCGGTATCGCGTTCTCCGCGGCCTGGCGGGCCAGCCGGGCCGCCTCCGCGAGCTGTTCCTTGGTCAGCCGGTCGCCGATCAGCCGGCGCAGCGCGCGGTCCATCGCGTGCAGCCGGGCCTCCAGCACTTTCGAGGGCGCGGCCGTCGACCAGATCAGCGGCACGTACTGCTCGACCATGCGCGGGCTGAAGCTGTAGTACGTGGCGGACACCAGCTCCGGCCCGGCGGCGCCCAGCGGCGCGGTGCGCCAGGCGAAGTAGCTGGGCCAGCGGGTTCCGACGTCGTACCCGAGCGCCGCCGCCTCCTCGAACGCCTCGGGGGCGAAGTAGAGGATGGCGTGCAGCGGTTCGATGTGGTGCCACAGTCGGCGGGCAACCGCGGGGTACTCCGACATCGCATACCTCATGACCTTCAAGACACGTATGAAACAAGAAGAGTTGACGTCAAGCGTGAGCAAGGCCAAGGATCGGCGGAATGCCGCGGCCGGTCCGAGTACGGACGGCGGCCCTGCGAAGGGCCGGGTTCCCCCGATTACCTGGGGTGAACCCGGCCCTTCGAAAATAACTGTGGGTGACTACTGAGGGGGGCGGCGCAGCAGCGCGCCGATGTGTGCGGCGGCCGTCGCGAGGTGCTGCCGGGCCGCCGCCAACTGCGTTTCGTCCACGCCGTGGTCGCGCGCGGCGTCCCGGAGGTCGTCGCGGAACCGGTCGAGCAGCCGGTCCAGATCGCGGGCCGGATCGCCGGTGGCCGGTTCGTGCGCCCAGGCCGGCTCGGCGGGCGCCGGACCGGCCGTACCGGACGCCGCGGACCCGGTGGTACCGGACGCCGTCGGCCCGGGGGTGCCGGACGCCGCCGCGAAGCCGTCCGTGAAGCGGCCGACCTCGCGCGAGACCTCCGACAGCACGTCGCGCACCGCGCCCGGCCAGTCGCCCGAGCGCACCTGCTCCTGGGCCCGCTCCTGCATCCGGCGGATGACTTCCTGGACCTCCTCGCGCGCGGAGTCCTTGGCGTTCTTGGCCTGCTTACGGGCGCGCTGCGCCTCCTGCTTGGCCCGCCGGCTCTCCTCCTTCGCCCGCCGGGCCTGCTCCTTCCACTCCTCCTTGGCGCGCCGGAACTCCTCCTTGGCGTGCCGCCACGCGTCGGGGTCGTCGGGGCCGCGGTCGAACGCCTCGGAGGGGCCGGGGGAGTCGGTGCCGCCCGGCCTGCCGTTGCGGGCGGTCTGCCGGCGGGCGGCCTGCGCGGCCTCGCGCATCTCGCGGCGCAGGTCGCGCGCCGAACCGCTGACGTCCTCCCGGATGTCGGAGGCCAGCGCCGCGACGGACTCGCGGATCTCCAGCTCCAGTTCGGCCAGTTCGCCGCCGCGGGCCGCCAGTTCGGCGCGGCCCGCCTCGGTGATGGAGTACACCTTGCGGCCGCCCTCGGTGGCGTGCGTGACCAGGCCCTCGTCGGAGAGCTTGGCGAGGCGCGGGTAGACCGTGCCGGCGGAGGGCGCGTACAGGCCCTGGAAGCGCTCCTCCAGCAGCCGGATGATCTCGTAACCGTGGCGGGGCGCCTCGTCCAGCAGCTTCAGCAGATACAGACGGAGGCGGCCGTGCGCGAAGACGGGGGGCATGGCTCTACAGCACCTTCTTGTCGGCGGGCGGGTCGGCGGGGGTGTCCTCGGCGGGGGTGTCCTCGGAGCGCGGGCGGCGCAGCAGGGCCAGCGAGCCGGAGACGGTGGTGACCTTCAGGCGCCCGGTGCCCGCGCCGAGCCGTCCGGTGATGTTCTTGGCGCCCCACTGGCCGCCGACCCGGAGGTCGTCGAAGGCGTTGGAGACCGCGCCGCTGGTGGTGCTGGCCTCCACCTCGGTGTCGGCCGGGTCGGGCAGCCGGATGGCGACCTCGCCGGAGACCGTCGTGAGATGCACGTCGGTGCCCTCCGCCGCAGGGTCCAGGTCCACGACCATGTCGCCGGTGACCGACTCGGCACGTACCGAACTGCCGCCGCCGTCGATGATCGTCAGATCGCCGGAGACGGACTGGAACCGCAGGTCGCCGGTGACGGCCTGGGCCTCGACCCGGCCGGTGACGGTCTCGGCGCGGACCGGCCCGGTCAGCCGTACCAGGGTGGCGTCGCCGGAGACGCCGCGCAGCTCGGTACGGCCGGTGATGCCGGAGAGCACCGCGCTCGCGCCGACCGCGCCGACCTCGACCCGGGCGGCGGCCGGGACGGTCACCGAGACGACGGCGCTGCGCTGCCATCCCTTGCGGTCGAGGAACTTCAGCAGGCCCCGCCAGGGGAGGTCGTCATAGCCGACGGTGAGCGTGCCGTGTTCGCAGGAGACGGTGAGCGGCGGGCCGTCGATCTCGGTGATCTCGACGCGGGTACGGTCGGCCGTCGTGCTGCCGACGACGTTGACCGTGCCGCCGTACACCCGTACCTGCAGCGTGTTCACCGGCGCGTCGATGTCGAGCGTGCGCGGCTCGGCCACCTCGGCCGGGCCGTCCGGCCACTCCTTGCTCGCTGACATGACGTGCCTCCCCTGTGTGCGACAACGCAACATATCGTGTTCCCTTGGGAACACGATATATCGCGGTATGGGGAAGTCAAGCGCCCTGCGCCAGAGGTCAGGCGCTCCGTGTCACTCGTCGTCGTCCTCGTCGTCCAGCCGCGCCAGCCAGGTCGCCAGCCGCTCCACCGGGACCTCGAAGTCGGGGTTGAGGTCGACGAACGTACGCAGCTGCTCGGCGACCCAGCCGAGGGTCACCTCCTCCTCGCCGCGCCGGCTCTCCAGCTCCTCGATACCTCGGTCGGTGAAATACACGTGAGCGCTCCGCTAAGGGGGTAGGGGTAAGGACATTCCAGGTCAGGATAGGCAGCGGCGGTCGGGGGCCGCGCATCGGCACCGGACCGGGGCCGGACTCCTGGCGCAGGTGTCAGCGGGGGGTGGCATGAGCGAGGACGCGACGCGTGTCGCACGGATCGAACTGCCGGACGGCACGCCCGTCTGGGCCCGGATATCCGGCGCCGAGGATACGGACTACGCCGACAGCGGCTTCTTCAGCGACCGCATCGTCGGGCGGGTGGAGAGCCTGGACGGGCTGGTGCACGGCGTCGCCCGGTCGCTGGCCGGGGCGCTGCGCGGCCTGCGGCCCGACGAGGTCAGCGTGCAGTTCGGCATCGAGCTGAGCGGGAAGTCGGGGACCCTGGTCGGGCTGCTCGCGGACGGCGAGGCCAAGGCCGCCATCAATGTCACCCTCACCTGGCAGGGCGGCCCGCCCGCCGACCTCGCGGAGGGCGGGACCGGGGGCGGCGCATGAACGGGGCGCACGATCCGGACGCGTACTTCTCCCGGCGCTTCGCCCCGCTCGTCAAGGCGGCGACGGTGCGCATCCACGCCGCCCCCGACGGGTATCCCCACGGTGGGCCGCCGGAGCCGCCGCTGTGGGGGAGCGGCTTCTTCGTCGCCCCCAACTGGGTGCTCACCTGCGCCCATGTCGCGCTGGAGGGCGAGGGGGGCGAAGTGGGCGTGAGCTTCGAAGGAGGCAGCGCGCGCGGCCGCGTCGAATGGGCCGAGCCCGCCGTGCGCACGGCCGGCCTGCTGCCGGCGCCCGACCTCGCCCTGATCCGCCTGCTCCAGCCCACCGCGCACCCCTGCTGCTGGCTCTCGCCGCGCACGGTGCGGGCGCACGGCGGCGAGCGGGTCGCCTACTTCGGGTACACGGAGATCGCCGGGACGGTCGGCGCGTTCGACGGACGGTGCACCGTGCGCGGCGAGTTCGGCGGCGACGGCCTGCTGCGGCTCGGCAATGAGGACGAGATGCCGGAGGGGCTCTCCGGCGGTCCGCTGGTCGACGTCGAGCGCGGCGAGGTGATCGGCGTACTGAAGGGGCGGCGCGGCGGGGCGCGCGACGGCGGGCTCGGCATCGCGCTGGCCCAGCTGCGCCGCATCGGCGTCCCCGGCGCCCCGATCGGCCGCGAGGAGGACGACCCGTACCACCGTGTCCTGCACGCCCACGACCGGTACCACGCCGACCGGCACGCCGACGTCAGCGAGGCCCGGGACACCTGGACCGAGGCGCAGAGCGGGCTGCCCGCCTCGGCCGCCACGGTCGCGGCGCTGACCCCCAAGCGCCGGGTGGTGCTGCACGGCCTGCTCGCCCAGCTGCCGCCGCCGGCCGGCACGCCCGCGCTGGTGGCGCTGGTCGACGAGCTGCTGCCGCGCCGCGGCGAGGGGCTCTCGCCCGCGCCCCGCGGCTGGCGCGAGGGGCTGGAGGTCTACCTCGACCGCCTCGAACTGCGCGATGAGCACAGCGAGTTGGAAGCCGTGTTGCGGTACGCGGTGTACGCGGCGACCGCCGAGCACCCCTATCCGGCGACGGCCGAGGCGGTGGACGCGGTCTGGGGCTGGGTGCGCGACCTGGCGAAGACCGAGCTGCCGCCGCTGGCCAGGCACCGGCTGGGCGCCGAGTGGCACGCCCGGGTGCGGGCCCGCGCGGTCGGCCGGGGCCGGCGCACCGGCGAGCACGCGGCCGCGGGCGGCCCGCTGCCCTCCGTCCTGCTGGAGATCACCGAACGGGCCTGGGAGCAGGGCCGGTTCGACTGGTACCTCACCGCGAGCAGACCCTCCGGCGACCTGCCGCTGGGCGAGGGCCGGCACGGCACGGCGCTGGCCGACCTGCCCGCCGAGCTGGCCGGACCGCTGAGCGAGGCGTTCCGCCGCAGTGACGAGCCCGGCCGCCCGGCCGTCCTCGAAGTCGCGCTCAGACAGGCGCTGCTGGAGCTGGACGTGGACACCTGGCGGATACCGCCGGGCAGCAGACCGATAGGGGAGCTGCGGCCGGTGGTGGTGCGCTGTGCCGACCGGCCGCCGGGACCGGCGTGCGGCGAGGGGGACGGCGCGGACCCGGGGACCGGGCCGCAGGAGCGCTGGACGCGGCTGCACGAGGACGGCATGGAGCACTCTTGCGTCGACTGCGACGAGGGCCGCGCCGAGGAGGTGACGGCGGACCTGCTGCGGGAGCTGGGGCCGCGGTCCTTCCCCGTGCTGTGCCGGGTCCCCGGGGGCGACGGCGGGTCCGCGGCGATCCGCCGGATCGTCGGCAGCGGCCACCCGGTGGCACTGTGGCGCAGGGAGCGCATGGACCCGGTGTGCGGGGAGTACCACCGCGGGATACTGCGCACGGTCAAGAGCGGCACGACCGCCCACCGGCTGCCCGCCGCCGTCCGTGAGCTGCGGGCCGGCATCGGCGCGGCGGAGCCGGAAGCGTACTGGTCACGCGGCATCACGCTGCTGTACGACGATCCCGGACGGCCGTTGCCGGGTGCGGACGATGTGCTGGAGACGCCGTGAGGGGCACCCGGTTCCGGGCGTGCTCCCACCGGTTTCCGTGTGCTTCTACCGGGTCGCGGTCCGTCCCGATACGGTCGGAGCGTGGCCGGTGCGCTACCGCCGATGACCCACCACCGACGAGGAGTTCGCAGTGAGCGGACCGAACGAATGGCTCATCTACCGCGGCACGGGCGAGCCCCACGACGGCATCGCCGCGCTCCCCGACCCGCCGCCCTGGCGGGACTTCGACGGCGGCCCGCTCGTCGCGCCCGGCCCCGCCACCGACAGCTCCTCCACCCGGCGGCTCGGCGAGCACGTCGCGGAGATGCACCGGCCCAGCGCCGAGGAGCTGGAGATCGTCAACGCCGCGCTGTACCTGCGCCGTCCGCTCCTGGTCACCGGCAATCCCGGCACCGGCAAGAGCACTCTCGCGCATGCCGTCGCCCATGAGCTGAAGCTCGGCAGGGTACTGCGCTGGCCGGTCGTGAGCCGGACGACGCTGGGCGACGGGCTGTACCGCTACGACGCCATCGCCCGCCTCCAGGACGTGCAGATCGCCGCGAGCAGCCGGGTGGCCGGCGGGCCCGGCGCACAGGCCGCGACGGCCGGCGGCATCGGCAGTTACATCCGGCTCGGCCCGCTCGGCACGGCCCTGCTGCCCACCGCGCAGCCGCGCGTCCTGCTCGTCGACGAGCTCGACAAGAGCGACATCGACCTGCCCAACGATCTGCTGAACGTCCTGGAGGAGGGCGAGTTCGCCATCCCCGAGCTGGAGCGGCTGGCGGAGCGGGAGCCCGAGGTGGAGGTGCTCACCGACGACGGGCAGAAGGTCCGCATCCGCGACGGGCGAGTACGCTGCCACGCCTTCCCGTTCGTCATCCTCACCAGCAACGGCGAGCGGGACTTCCCCGCGCCGCTGCTGCGCCGCTGCATCCACCTGGAGCTGGGCCAGCCCGACCACAAGCGGCTGGCCACGGTCGTCCGGGCACACCTCGGCGAGGAGGCGGCCCGCGCGGGGGACGACCTGATCGCCCGCTTCCTGGAGCGGTCCCGCAGCGAACTGCTCGCCGCCGACCAGCTGCTGAACGCCATCCACCTCACCCATCAGGCCGCCCCCACCAGTCGCGACCGGCTCGCCGACCTGCTCATCCAGCGCCTCGACCGGCCGAGGTGAGCGTGTGATGCGGGACCGTGCAGGACGCCCCACCGCCCCGCAGAGCTGGGCCGACGTCGTCGCGGCGCTGCGCGGTGCCGGACTGGACCCGGATGCCGGGGAGCTGGCCGACGCGCTGTGGCTGGCGCAGTGGTGCCGGCCGCAGGGGGCCGCCGCGGAGCGGGAGGGCGGCGGCGGCACGGCGGACGGCAAGGGCCGGGCGCCGGGACCGTCCTGCCGGGCCTCGGTGCGCGGGGGCGCGGGCCGAGGCGTCGCTCCAGCTGATCATGGACGCGTCCTCCTCGATGTGCGTCTGGGAGCGGCTGCTCCACGAACTCCAGCAGGTCTTCGCCCAGTTGGGCGCCTTCCGTGACGTGCAGGTGCAGTTCCTGCACCAGGGGCCGGACGGCCGCCCCGCGGTGTCCCGCCGCTTCGAGGCGGCGGACGCGCCGTTACGCTCGGCCGACCAGCTCAGCGACCCCACGGGCCGCCGCGTCACCGTCCTGGTCAGCGACTGCGCGGGTCCCCTGTGGCGCAGCGGCCACGCGCACCGGCTGCTGCACCGGCTCGCCCGGCAGGGTCCGCTCGCCGTCCTCCAGCCGCTGCCGCAGCGCATGTGGTCCCGCACCCGGCTGCCCGTCTCCTACGGGACGCTGCGCCGCGGCGAGGGCCCCTCCTACGCCACGGCCCTGCACTTCTCGGGCGACACCGCGCAGGCCGGCGGGGGCGCGCTGCCGGCCTGCGCGGTGTCGCC
>NZ_NHSG01000218.1:0-2817 GCF_020024005.1 Streptomyces purpurogeneiscleroticus | reverse complement strand
GCCGGTCCGCCGCGGCGGACCGGCAGCCGGCCCAGGCCGCACAGGCCCAGATCGCACAGGCCCCGGCCGCTCAGCCCCAGGCCCAGCCGCAGCCCGGTGCTCAGCAGCCGCGGCCCGCGCTGCCTGCCGCCGGGGCGCAGGCTCCCGGCTCGCAGGCGGCCGCAGCCCAGGCACCCGGGCCGCAGCTCCCCGCCCAGGCCACGGGCCCGCAGGGACCCGCCGGCGCGGGTGAGGCGGTGCCCACGGGTACCGGCCGGCGCCGCGCTCGCCGGGCTCCCGAAGAGGCATCGGGTACCGCTGACGCCGCGCCCGGTACACAGGGAGCACCCTCCGGGGCCGGTGCACTGCCCGCGCTGCACGGTGCCGGTGCCAATGCCGGAGCCGGGCAGGCCGGTCCGGCCACCGGTGGCGAGTGGGACACCCCGACCGGCCGCCGCCGCGCGCGCCGCGCCGCCGCCGAGGAGCGGGCCGCCGCTTCGATGGCCGACTCGGAGTCCACCGGTACGTTCGTGGTGGGCGCCGGGGGCCAGGTCACGCACCCCGAGGACGACGCCGCGACCCCCGCGGCCCCCGCGCCGACCGGCCGCCGCCGCGGCCGTCCGAGCCCGGCCGAGGCCGCCGGGCCGCACGGCCAGGAGGCGCAGGCCGCACAGGCCGCGCAGCAGCCTGCACAGCAGCCCGAGGACGGACGTCAGGCACAGCCTCAGCCGCAGCCCCAGGCACAGCCCCAGCTCCCGGCCTCGCCTCAGGAGAACGGCCGGCGCAGCCCCTCCGTACCGCGCCAGTCCGCGCACGCCCAGCAGGGCGCCGCGAGCCGCCCCCTGCCCGTACCGGAGGAGGAAGCGGGTCACTCGGACGGCCGGGCGTTCAGCGTGCGCACGCTCGGGCAGGGCGTCCCCTTCGCCCAGCAGATCGCCGACCAGCACCAGCCGGCCAACGGCCGTCCTGGCCGGCCGGGCCGCCACGGCCAGCCCGCCCAGGAAGGTCAGCCCACCCAGGGCGGCCAGACCCAGGGCGGCGCCAACGGCACGCTCGGTGGCGCCGGGGGCGCCGGTTCCGGGCGGCGCCGGAAGCTCGCCGCGCCCCCGCAGGACGACGCGCGCGGCACCGGCTCCGAGATGGTGCCCGCCGCCCGTGCCCCGCAGGGCGGGCAGCCGCAGCCGCAGCCGTCGCTGATGGAGTCCACGGAGGGCCGCGCGTTCGCGATCTCCGCGCCGGGCGAGGGCCAGGAGGGCCCCGAGCCGCTGGACGGCCCGAACGGCGCCATAGAGGTCGTGGACCGGCAGCCGCCGCCCATGGACGACGAGCTGCCGCCCGAGCCGCTGGACAACCCGCGCAGGCTGCTGGTGTGGCCGGCGCCGGACGCCTCGACCCAGCAGGCGCTGAACGAGCGCGGCTACCGCCCGGTGATCGTCAACTCCCGCGAGGAGGTGGACGCGCAGATCTCGGCGTACCCGGCCGCGCTCTTCGTCGACCCGCTGACCGGGCCGATCACCCGCAAGGCACTGCAGTCGCTGCGCCAGGCGGCGGGCGCCGCGGAGGTGCCCGTCCTGGTGACGGCCGGCCTGGCCCAGGCGACCCGGGAAGCGGCGTACGGTGCCGATCCGGCCGTACTGCTCAAGGCGCTCGCGCCGCGCGACAGCGAGCAGCACCCGTCGCGCGTCCTGCTGATCGAGGAGAACGACGCCGTCGCGGGCGCGCTCACCACGTCGCTGGAGCGGCGCGGCATGCAGGTCGCGCGGGCCGCGACGGACGCGGACGCGGTCAGCCTGGCCACCCAGATCCGGCCCAACCTCGTGGTGATGGACCTGATGCAGGTGCGTCGTCGGCGGGCCGGGATCGTGGACTGGCTGCGCGCGAACGGGCTGCTCACCCGCACTCCGCTGGTCGTCTACACCTCGGCCGACATGGACCCGGCGCAGCTGCCGCGGCTGGTGTCCGGCGAGACCGTACTGTTCCTCGCCGAGCGGTCCACCAGCGCGGACGTCCAGGGCCGCATCGTCGACCTGCTCACCAAGATCGGCACCAACTAGGCACGTCGTAGGGTGCGTCCCGCGGGGCGCACCCGAGACGGGGCAGCCCTGCGGAGCCCGTCCTACGGCTTGCTGATGATCCGGCGCACCGCCGTGCCGATCGACTCGCGCAGCCGGGCCCGCGCCTCGTCCGTGTCGCCGACCAGGATCTTCCGCATCTGCGGCATGGCCGCGTACCAGGCCGCCACGCCGAGCAGGATGAACGCCAGGTCGCGCGGCGGGAGGGTGGTGTCGATGGCGCCGCGGCGCTGGGCGTCAGCGAACGCCTCGGCCTTGCGGTCGTAGTGCGAGCTGCGCTCGTCCTCGCGCGGCAGGGGCCCCGTGCCGTACTCCAGCCCTTCCCACAACAGCAGCCGCAGCAGCTGCGGGTGGGTGTCGTGGTACTCCAGGAGCCGGTCGACCCAGGCGTCCGGGTCGTCGGCGTCGATCGGCATGTCACGGGCGTGGTCGACCAGCCGCTTCTCCAGGACCTGCGCGAACAGCTCGCTCTTGTTGCCGAAGTAGGCATAGATGAGCTGCTTGTTGGCCTTGGCCTCGCGGGCGATCCGGTCGATGCGGGCACCCGCGATGCCGTACGCGGCGAACTCGGCGGCCGCCGCTTCGAAGATCCGTGCCTTGGTGGCCGCGGGGTCCCTGGTCCCTGTCATGGAATCAGCGTAACCAACTGTTTGGTTGACACGACCGGCACACGCGCCGAGACTTACAACCAACCAGTTGGTTGCTACCGGGGAGGAAGCCACCGCCACCATGCCCACCACGCCGACGGCCAAGCCGTCCACCGCCC